>NZ_NPOR01000012.1:0-559 GCF_003688325.1 Bifidobacterium sp. wkB338 | reverse complement strand
GTCGTCTAGACCACTTTTGCGCATGGTGATCTGTCGAGAGCGAATAGCGGTATAGACCTCTTGAATTTCGCTGCAGACCAGATCAATTCCATCCGACAGATGAGTGTACGAGGTGACATAATCAGTGAATCGTTCAAAATTGGAGGTGCCGTTGCAGTCGATAATGCGCAGGTCAACCTTTTGGCTTGCGACAAGGGAAGCCATGATGCTGGTCATGCAGACGACTGATCCCGATCCACGTTCTCCTGCAGCAAGCAGGCCGCCTGTATCCTTGAGATTCAAGTAACGTAGTGAGCCGCTTTTGTCGCTTAAACAGGCAATTGAACCCTTGCTCAAGTTGAAGGCAGGAATTTTCCCAATAAAACCTGTTGGTTTTTTGGCAGGTGAATTGGACTTGTCTAAGTGGCGGCTCTGATAATGCCGTCTAGGCTGCTTTTCCTTAGCACCCTTGGGGGCGATACCAGCCAGCTTATCGTAAACCGGGATGGGCCATTGGTTTTGATTGGTGGGCGCTTCCAAGGGGCATAACGGTATTTCTCCGTAGCTTTTGACCAGGGAG
>NZ_NPOR01000040.1:0-636 GCF_003688325.1 Bifidobacterium sp. wkB338 | reverse complement strand
CTTTCAGGTGCTTTTCATTAATGAATGCTCGCGCCTTTTCGCCAATCCGCACATGCCCAAGAACGATCAGACCTACTTGGATGACATAAAACGCTATTTGCAAACAATCGCAAAGAAGGGGGCGAAAGCAGGCATTTGTGTAATCATTCTGACTCAAAAACCATCTGTCAAGGCTCTTCCTGACACCCTCACCCAGGCCTGCAATCTGCGTGTTTGTTTTCGTGTGACAAAAGCTGAGACCAGGCAGTTGATACTGGGATCAGACCTGCAAAACAAGATCAGTTTTGACCCCAATCCTCGACGCGACATAGGCATGGCCTATCTAAGACGCGGTCGCCAGAAGCCGATAAAGCTCCAATTTCTTCGGGCCAGGCCCAAAATTATGGATTCGGCTTATCCCTACTAGCTATGACAAATTGATGGAACTGGTATTCCGAAAAGGATTATGGCGTCATGGAAGATTTATTTTATTTTATTGTGTTCGCTATTGCGATAGCACTCTTTGTTGCCGCGTTGCCTTTTTTGGCCATGGCTTTGGCCATAGTTTATTTTGCTGCCTCCATATTTGGCGTTTTCAAAAGCTTCAATGGATATTACTCAGCTTTGATTGCAGTATACGGGAAGAAGATAGGCATT
>NZ_NPOR01000030.1:0-693 GCF_003688325.1 Bifidobacterium sp. wkB338 | reverse complement strand
CATAAACTATGTCAGTTTACAATATTATTACTGCATTCGAAAGGCGAATTCTCTTTTGCTATAAACAGTTATTTAATGTGTCCTTATGGAAACTTGAGAGGGATTACGAATGACGGCAAATTCGGATGCATTGCAGTTACAGCGCAAAAACAGCTACATATAAGTAATAAAGTTAGAGATTTCTAACAAACTTTTGTATATGTCTTTTTCCAGGACACCTGCTTTCATATCTGGGAATAGCGATCTTACAATGCAGTTTTCTGGGTCGGGTTTATCAAACTTAATTTGTTTCCCGGTATCAAGGTAATGCATGCAGCGATTGCGGAGGATATGCCCCTGTTTGGAATTAAACAAGTCTGCCACTGAACCATAAACTGTAAGATCTCTTAGTGATGTAAGAGCGGATTGTCCGGTGCTTCGGGGAATTACTTGTTGGATTGCTCTAAAAGAGTGGTACGCGATGAGCACAAGTTTGCGAAAATAAGTTCCGCGGAAACCAAACTCAATCTTAGGCGCAACGGAAAAGATATTATTGATTGCTGACTCAATGAGAAACAGTATTCTTTTTCGTGAAGTAGATAGGCTTGTGGTATATCTGTCTCTAAAATACTTCTCTGAGCAATAATCTTTGCATTCTATTGCCCAGTTGAAATCAGCAGTATTCAAGGAAGAAGGAAATGCCGTCTTTCCAGT
>NZ_NPOR01000032.1:0-809 GCF_003688325.1 Bifidobacterium sp. wkB338 | reverse complement strand
GGTGTAGCTTTCGCAGTTACTTCTCCGGATCATAGACCACAAGGCTAAGTCGAAGAAGGAAAATCGTTCCCTGTTTTCTTCGGGACACCTTGAGTCGCGCTCTCTGAGCTGAGGCTCGACATCATATCAAGACAGGTTGCCTTAAAGCCTCTGACTCAAGCATGCAAATTATGGATCAAAAGCTCTCTGCCCACAATATTTGAGCATGAACGCCTCTACATCAGCTATGCCCATTTACACGTTTTCCAAGGCTCTGCCACACAACTACTTTCGCCTCACGATCTACCACTAGATTTCTTCGAATGAATTGAAACCAATAGAGTAAAGATATGGGAACATCTGGAGCACGAGTAGAGATGAATCAGCACAGAAGAACCTTTGATGCCAATGAGAAGGCAGGTATCAAGATGGCCGTTGCTGATCTGCAATGGTGCCTTGAGAGCTTCCATGTCATACAACAAGATAAGCGGAATGGCCCCATACTTATGATGATTGAGCTCCCATTCTATATGCAAGTTCTTGTTGAGAGCTTTCAATTGGAACAAGAGCTATTGAGAAGGCATGGCTTGCGCAAGATGCCGCTGCTCCATAGCAAAGAAGCTGAGAATTATGAATTGCGCATGCGTCACCGATTGAAATTACTGGATAATACTAAATTTTCAATTCCCACAATGGGAAAAGAGCTCCAAACAATTTCAGAAGCTTTTAAGAATCAATTCTGCATGCATCCAATTAAAATATTAAGGAGATTTCAAAAAGACCTAGGTATTTACACCATAAATAATAGACCCGTGGGTTCAAATTTAACG
>NZ_NPOR01000048.1:0-1004 GCF_003688325.1 Bifidobacterium sp. wkB338 | reverse complement strand
GAGAAATATGGCCGAAGTTCTAAAGTCAAAGGGCAATTTGGCCTTATATATCCTGATTTCTTAATAAGCAGTGCTCCTACCGTAATTGCTGACGCAAAATACAAGCCGATAGACAATATTGCTGGCGCAGACTATCTTCAATTACTGGCCTACATGTATCGGTTTGACTCCAGATATGGACAATACTGGTACCCCGAATCACAAGAGAATAGTAAATCCACACCTTTTATTACAGGATTTGAATTGCTTCAAGGCATCAATGGCGGTTCGCAAAGTGTACGGTTTAGGGAAAGCGAGCAAAAAGTCGTACTCGAAAAAGTTGGATTCCCGATTCCAACTGGAGCATCGACATACGAGGAGTACTCTTCATTAATGCAAGATAACGAAAATCAATTTGCAAAATCAATAGTCTCATTGCAACCATAATTGCGACTATTCGACCATTTCAGTTCCTATGACGGTTCTCATGACCCGAATGCAGCTGGTTTATGCCCTGCACGATTACTGATTTGGATAGTCTCGAGCCTAGATTCGTACCTAAATGATAGGCATGAGAACATAACACTTTCCTATATCCAAGCGTTGCTAGCTTAAATGCAAAATATCAGATGTAGCTTTGGTGTTACTCCTGCAGATACGGAAGATAAAGCAATACCTATCGGTTCCCAGGCTGAGTGGATCAGGCTCATGGACAGCTGTCGGCCTTGACCCCAGGGGCAGATTCCTGGAAATGGCAGCCATCTATTGTATGAGTCCAGCAGAAATTGGTCCCGGTAAATGGCTGATTTATCACCCAATGACACCGCCGTCCGTTATAAGACCTTGCACTAATTGGGAATTGATAGGAGGTGACCATGGGCCGGAAAGCAATCAATTATTCTGCCTATACAGACGACCAGATGCTCGACAATATAGCGGCCGAATATGAGAAGGAGAGCTGGTATGGTGGAGTAGGTCCGACTAAGGCAAGACATCATCACATATCAGATGAGGATCTGACAACG
>NZ_NPOR01000039.1:0-1715 GCF_003688325.1 Bifidobacterium sp. wkB338 | reverse complement strand
TTCGTTACTGGTATTTACGCTTTGATATTCGATATACGGGTATTCCCATACGGATATGAAATGAACAAAGAAAAAGTCGGCGAGTCTGCCTCTGCTACGGGCGCACAAAATGTCTGAGAACGATCAGAGCCTAGAGGCAATATCCCAAGGCATAACAAGCCTGCAGGATCTATTTGTACGCAGACTATCGGAGGATAAAAACGCCAAGCAGCTGATCCGCTCATTGGAGCAAAGCCTTCGTGAACGCGATGATCTGGACACCCATAAGGCGTTTGCGCCTTTGTTCAAGGAGCTCCTCCTGGCTGTCGATCGCCTACAAAGCAATGATCCTTCGCTTGAATTGAATCGGTCTGTCGCTGAAGAAATCCTTGACCTGCTTTCACAGTATGGGTTGAACCCGATAAGTACCAATGGTTCAGTCGATCCGCGAGTCCATGAGGTCGTAGGCGTTGCAGGCAATGACAAGAACAAAGACCAGACAACAGCCGAGCCTGGCTCGATATGCAAGGTGATTCGGCCGGGATATCTGATGGGCAACATGGTTTTGCGGCCAGCTCAGGTAATTATTCAATCTCGTTTGGATGATTCAACACAAACAGGAAATGAAAGGAACTGAACAATGGGATTTTTCACAGATGATCGGCAGTACAAGGTGGTAGAGCGCCATTTCCTTGCCCCTGACAGGGTGGTGCTCAACGAGGTGACGATGGATGAGGCGAAGCAGTTCGTCCGCGATGCTGACAGCAGTCACGACTATGTGATTGAGCATGTCTGATTGAAGTTTGGACTTTCAAGGCGATTCATCGAATAGGAGACACCAGTGCCACGGTTTCATTTTCCCGGGACAGCCAGGAGCAAGGAGCGATCCGCTCCCCTCTGGTCTGCTGCCCGGGATGACGAGATCGACTGGGGTGCTGTAAAGAAACCTACGGAGGAGGAGTTAGGAGAAGCCTGGGCACAGGCAATCTCCCGCTACCAGCTTCAAACGGCCACACTCGGGATTCCTGTCATTGATGAAAGCTTGGTGCCGAGGGCTTCACAAAAAACCTTGAAAGCCTACCGCGACATTTGTAACCACGATATTCATGGAGCTCGAATTTACGGCCATCCAGGTTCAGGTCTCGCAGACAGCGGATTCGGCAAAACCGAAGTTCGCACTGGTACGAAAGGCGAAGAAATATTCGCCAAACTCCTGACCTGGGATGGCATCTTGGACCACTGTGTATCATTCTGGTCGGTTTGGAATCCCGAAGCCGATGGACATCGCAACACCAGAGGCACCGACATTGATTGCATTCTGATGTTCGGATCACACATTTTGCTGGTCGATGTAAAAAATTACCGAGCTGGCATCGATTACCACAGTCTAGTGCCGGGAAAAGCTATGTTCTGCATGTATCCAAAGGCCCGAGTCGTAGCCCATGAACCATACATCTTCAGCGCCAATATGGCTTTCGCCCAGCACAACTTAAGCACCTATCTCCGGGCCAATGGAAGCAGTAGCACAGTTGAGTCCTTTGTCGTTCTGGTGCCGGCCTCAACTGGGGAAGCCAAACTTGACTCGGATATCAGCTGGCCAGGCGATATCCATGCCATGGCTTATTCGGACTTCGTCAGCATGATGAAGCAAAGAGCCCTGGATGATCCCTCCTATATAAACTTCAAGCCAGAAAAAACGAAGGAGGAAGGGTATCTTGCCTCCCTGGTCAAAAGCT
>NZ_NPOR01000025.1:0-1750 GCF_003688325.1 Bifidobacterium sp. wkB338 | reverse complement strand
GTCAGAAGCTAACAAAGCACGGAAAGCCCAGGCGTTTACATTGCCGCTTTGTACATCTGTTGCTTCTTTGGCAGCGCTGTAAGCCTTGCGCGTGTCACCATTTCTGTAGTACTCGCGTGAAACAGCAAGCCAATCCCTGCCCCCATTCCCCGTAGACTGATCTGCAGAGGTGTCCGGTGGAGCAGATTCAAGTTGTTGATCATAAGCCTCGCGTTTTTCAGGATCGGTGAGAATCTTCTCTGCTTCCCCGATCTGCTCCACTTTCTTCTCTGCCATGCTCCTGGTGTCGATGTCAGGAGAACTATCCACCCGTCGGCGGAATTTGGCCCTTTGCTGTCGTATGGCTTTCTTGATTTCTGCTTCGGTCGCATCAGGTGAAATATTGAGTAGCTGATAATAATCAATCATAGTTAGTTCCTTGAGTATCGTTCAGGTGTATTCTTTGCTAGTTATGCTTGTTGTCTTCTGACGCGCTGGGCTTAGTCGATGGTCAATGTATTCAGCTTGTTTGCTGAATCGGCCATCTCCTGCTTGCCAAGATTGGCTACACGGTCGATTTCAAAAGACCCCAGTGATTGATTGGTCACCAGATCCACGACTTCAATTTGCACTGTCTGATCAATGTCGTAATAGTAAGTTACCTTCAACGGGGAACCCGCTGGATGCGCAGGCAGATTCAATGTGCTAGTGCCGATAATCGTGACGAACTGAGGATCCTCATCATCGCCCTGTGTAACCTGTACTTTGACGGTCTTCTGGTTGTCCTGCATTGTGTAAAAGACATCAGAATATGAGCCAGGTATAGCTGAATTCCTCGGTATGACAATGCTGTTTCGCATGCCATTTGTCTCATCATCGAAAGTGAGCGTGCCTAAAGCTTGAGAGGCAACATCTTGGATCTTGACAGCTCCACCCAGTGTTGGCAGACCCTCCGCAGCCGGATCCTTGCCTTCTGCCTCAAGCAGTTTGGACTCCTCCAAACCAGCTTGTACAGCCGCTCCTTTGGCAACAGCTTCATCAGGATTGACGTCAGATTGAGGCTCTTTTCCTGTCAGCTTTTCCATCATCCGATGCACCATTGGCATTCGCGTGGATCCACCAACGAGGAGGACGTAATCAATGTCGTTCCAGTCGAAATCTGCCTCATCCATGACGTCTTGAACCAGATCCCTGGTACGTGCAAGCAGACTTTGCGTAGCTTGTTCAAACTCTTCGCGTGTTATGGCTATCTTGTAGTTTTTCCCTTTGAAGGTTAGGAAAACGTTGGTGGTGGAGAATTTGCTCAAGGCCCGCTTGGCTATCTCTGCTTTCTCACGCAAATCAGCGGTCGCCTGAAAGTCATCCAGCAGTCCTTCACCGCCTTGGTCGGATACCTTGGCTGCTATGAGCTTCATTAGGGCATTGTCGAAATCGAAGCCTCCGAGGTTGCGATCACCGTCAGTTCCTATAACTTCAAACGTGAGATCTTCGACGCTGAGCAAGGTGACATCAAACGTGCCACCGCCCAAGTCATAAACAAGTATGGTTCCCTTTTTCTGAGAGTCCAAACCATAGGAAATTGCCGCCGCAGTCGGCTCGTTCAGGACGCGCAGCACGTTGAAACCAGCGATTTTACCGGCTTGTTTTGTGGCTGTGCGACGAGCATCGTCAAAGTAAGCAGGAACCGTGATGACTGCATCGGTTATTTCTTCACCAAGATTCGTTTCAGCATCCTGCTTGAGATGCTTTAAGATAATAGCCGAAATTTCTT
>NZ_NPOR01000035.1:0-306 GCF_003688325.1 Bifidobacterium sp. wkB338 | reverse complement strand
AAGCTAGACATGCTGATATCAAAGCACTCTATTTGACCTAGCCGACTACGGTATTGCTTATGTGCCACCAATCAACAGTTAACGAACACGTGGCGGCGCGGAACGCCTCGGGCCAGGCCGCGCGCTTCCCATATTTACTTCGAGCAGTGTAGGTGTGACAACGTAGCATGCAGCCTCATGCCTAACTTGAACCGGAGATAAAGGTCTATGCGCGCGACCCCCACATTCACAGGGTTCAGATTCCTGATGCTACCCAAAACAAAGTCCATAGGTTTTTCATTGGGACTACGGCGCACCAATCCCTGT
>NZ_NPOR01000017.1:0-353 GCF_003688325.1 Bifidobacterium sp. wkB338 | reverse complement strand
TGAGTATCTGAAGTCTCTGCACGAATCACATCCAGATAATATAGAAATTACTACAAACTATGTCAAATTTGCACTCATCTGTCTTGAATCAAATTTGAGCATATCCGAGGGCAAATTCCCGACCGACGCAGTCCCCACCAATGAGACCCAGGTGAACATTGGTGAGGCTGCAATGAGTGAGATTGAATCACTCGAAGTCAACGATGATGAAGTAAACAAAAAGAGGCAAGCATATAAAGAATTACTCGAATATGCGGGAAATCGTCACTTTGAAAAAGCAAGGATTGGAGAAGCCATAGCTTGTATCTTCACTTGGCTCATAATAATACTTATCATCAATTGGATTTTCCATG
>NZ_NPOR01000042.1:0-367 GCF_003688325.1 Bifidobacterium sp. wkB338 | reverse complement strand
CGCGAGGTAGTCATCCCCATAGTCGATATGCTCGAGCACGTTGCCGATGTCGACTTCGCTTAAGTCACGCTTCGTGGGCTTCGCCGCTTTCTGCTCCAATCGATCACGGGATTTTGCCAGTCTCGTCTGAGCGGTGGTGGCCACAGAAGTCTCAGACGGATAGATTGTCACGTAATTGCGCCCGCCTAAGATCTGCGCCTGAGGATATACGTAGTCAACGTCATAGACTGCTTTTCGGAAGCTCTGCTTGAATGCCGGCAGGATATTCGTTGATCCGAATTGGCTATACAGCTGCTGCCATGTAATGCTCTGGCGTTCGTGAAGGTAGCTGTAGCGGCGTGTGAGCCACCAATATACATCCAGGCTC
>NZ_NPOR01000036.1:0-972 GCF_003688325.1 Bifidobacterium sp. wkB338 | reverse complement strand
GCGCTTGTCGCGCAAAAGAGTGTTGAGATACTCCTCCCATAGCCAAGAACAATCGAAGAGAATGCCATTGATGTGGCCCTTACCTGACGCGCTCGCAGATATGGAGTCATGGCACAAGATTGCTACGCATATTTTTTGCAGCAGCCTGTAACTTCGAAAGTACTCATTGACAACAGGATGTCGGATATTCCACTCAATGATCCTGCGTCTTTCTGTCTTGCGATATCGCGGGGTTCTCAGCCTTACCGTCCGAACGTTGTCTCTAACATTTTTATCGTCATTAAGTAGCTGCCGCCCGATTGTAAATCCAGCAACAATGTATTCAATGGTATGTCTGATTAATTCACTGATGGGGTTGTCAAGGTCGAGATCCCGGGTAGTATAAGCCACTCGCCCGATAAAGGGAACATCAATGTTGAGATATCTGGCAACGTCGACTGTGCCTTTCAGCCGGGAATCGTTATACTCTCGCCTGACATACATTTTGTAGGCACCGACTTGAAGAGCTTTGTTCAGAAAGTACGGGAATAAGAGTACCAGCAGTTTTTTCCACCTGTTGCTTCTAAGAGGTGAAAAGTTGAAACCTTTGGCCACATTTACATGCAGAACCTTCTCCAGCAGGTAAGCGAAGAAATAATCATCCTCTATGTGGACAGGCTTTTCATTTTGCTTGAAAAAACGTGTAGATATACTAACTGTGTCAGTGCCATCTCCAAGCACGCCTATCAGGTTTTGCGTTCTTATTTTGCCTTGATATGTGTCAATAACACGCTGGTTGAGACTTACATCAATGTCTCCATCGTCTTCTCTCCCCAAATAAATAATTCCCTCTTTATCAAGCAAGGTCTCTACTGTTTGGTTGAGCAGTGATCGATAGAGATGGGTTGCAGTAAATGACTGGTCTTCTATCGGGCTGTTATCCGATAAATACCAGAAATGTGGACCTGCAGATGAAGCGTTCGTGGCTACTTT
>NZ_NPOR01000015.1:0-1183 GCF_003688325.1 Bifidobacterium sp. wkB338 | reverse complement strand
CTCATATATGCATTTTGTGTTTCGCTGTTTACTTACTCGCAAGTGAAAGGGGAATATTTCTCAGGCCTTGCCAATTATAAGCGAGTTATTACTGATTCTATATTCCTCAATGGCATGGGCAGAGTCATCCTATTTACTGTGGTCATGGTGCCTATTCAGCTGGGCTTAGCTGTATGCTTCGCTTTGTTGCTCGATTCTTTCAAGAATAAATTTGCCTCAGTCTCGCGTTTGGCTATTTTCCTTCCCTATGCGATACCAGGGGTGATTGGTGCCTTGATGTGGGGATTCATGTACTCCAAAAATATGGGGCCTTTTACATCCATATTTCAGCTGTTCGGTCTATCGGCACCAGATTTTCTGAGCCGGAATGGCATTTTTGGTTCTCTGGTAAATGTGGTGACTTGGCAGTGGACTGGGTATTACATGGTCATTCTCTATTCAGCTTTGCAATCGATTCCTACGGAACTCTATGAATCTGCTCGCATTGATGGTGCAAGTGAATTGAAAATTGCCACACGTATTAAGTTGCCTATGATATCGGGCTCAATGGTGATGGTCACCATCTTTTCCCTGATCGGTACCTTACAGTTCTATACGGAACCAACGATTCTGCGTAATCAGGCTCCAACTGTTATTCCTCCTGAGTACACGCCGAATATGTATGCTCAGGCTTTGGCTTTCAACTACAACCAGACCAACTACTCGGCCACAGTTTCTTTTGCATTAGGACTTGTAGTTGTAATTTTTAGCGTGATTTTTATGAGATTGACAAAAAAACAATCGGGATTGGGAAGCTGATATGTCAAGTTCAAGTCCAGCGAAGTCGGAAATCTCCCCATCTCCAAAGACTACTCTTGCAAAGAGCCAACCGCTAGAACATCATATCCGGGGTAACCCTAGGGTATTCACCTATGTTGTGCTCACGCTCGCTGTCCTCTACTTCTTAATGCCTGCTTGGTGGTTAATAATGGCAGCGAGCAAGACCAATTCAGGTCTTTTCTCTGGTGCTCATGGCGCTATGTGGTTCGATAAGGACTTTGCGTTGTGGGACAACTTTAAACAATTGAGTCAATACAGCGACGGTATCTATTGGCGATGGATCGTAAATTCTTTCTTCTATGCGCTAGCTGGCGGTTTGGGAGCAACGTCCATTGCTGTTATGGCGGGATACGGTTTTTCTAAA
>NZ_NPOR01000031.1:0-1354 GCF_003688325.1 Bifidobacterium sp. wkB338 | reverse complement strand
CGACTACCGTCAAAGAATCAGCTTTTGACTATCTGACCTATGACGAGTTCAAACCTATTTGTGATCAGATCTTAGCGGACTCAGGTTTTCAAAAAAGCACGATTGCTATAGATTTGAAATCTGGGATAGATCTATATAGGCAATTTCTTATTGAATATCATCAAAAAGAAGATGATTATGAAAAATTTGCTTATTTACTCAATTTCTTTGTAGAACACAATAACGAAAATGTAAGAAAAAAGGAGGAAAAGAAAGAAGGGAGCAAAGAGGATCAAGGTCTTAGTCATACATGCAGCACGCAGGAAGATTTTGTGGAGTACTGGAGAAATCACGGTTACCCAGAATTACAGCGAGAGTTTAATATCCTGTCAACAGGCATGGATTTCACCTTGTGGTTCTTTAAAAATGGGGCTTATGCTACACCTAATTCCACATATATGAATGTAAACGGCACCTACCTTAATATTCGTCCTTCGTTTCATGAGGAAAGTAAAATTATTGCAGAGTTGCGTGCTGGATGGCATCCGGTCAGATCAGAAGCCTGGCAGAAAAAAATGCCAGCGCTCTCATGCACTGTAGAAGATCTTGATCTATCAGCAAAGAAACCGAATGCATTGGTCAGGCAAATGCTCGATTTGATTGTCCAGCTAGACAAAATAAATAAATCCAAGCACCACAACATGACCTCAGAACAATACAGCAAACTCAGCGAACGAGCGAAACAACTACTGGAAGTCAGAAACATTATTTTCCATGGCGCCCCTGGAACAGGAAAGACCACAGTCGCCAGGAAAATAGCTGCTGAATTGTTATGCGTCGACTATGACAACGAGGAACAGTTAAACGCACAACTGAATGAAAGCCACCAATACGAATTTGTCCAATTTCATCCTAGCTACGACTATACGGATTTCGTGGAAGGCCTCCGACCCGAAACTACAGCGACAGGCAATGTGGGCTTCCAATTATATCCTGGAACATTTACTAAGTTCGTCAACGAGGCAAGAACCAATCCAGACCAGAACTTTGTGATCGTCATTGACGAGATCAACAGAGGAGATCTTTCAAAGATTTTCGGAGAGCTATTCTTCAGCATCGATCCAGACTACCGAGGCAAAAAAGGAAGTGTAGACACTCAGTATGTCAATCTCCACTCTCTAGCCTACAAGGAACGTGGCGGATTGGATGCAGGACAAAAGTTTTATATTCCCGAGAATGTGTACATCATCGGAACTATGAATGACATAGACCGAAGCGTAGATTCCTTCGATTTTGCCATGAGACGACGCTTCACTTTTATCGAAATAACTGCAGAAGAATCAGCTAGTGCTCTCGATGGTACGCCCAACGGAGG
>NZ_NPOR01000043.1:0-5931 GCF_003688325.1 Bifidobacterium sp. wkB338 | reverse complement strand
TTGGCATCAGTGCGTTCCCCTTATTCTGGTGATACTTGTTTAAATCTACCGTGGATGGCTGTTATTGTCGAGCAATAAGCGGTTGCCGCCTATCTCAGATTATACGCTAGAAGCAACACAATTTTGAAAGGTCTCGCTGATTCAGAATCCATTTATTATGAACAGTCCAAATACGAAGATTGTCATATGAGGACGAGCTGTGCAGTCTTCGTGATTTCACATCCCAAGGCTTCCTGGTCTTCGCCTATGATGCCGCCGGTAACGATGAAAGCGCTGGTAAGTCCGTCAGGGGCCTTCCTCAAGTGGTCGAGGATTTGGACCAAGCTCTTCGTTTCGTCGAGGGTGAGCATCATATAAAGATCTTCCCGTTTTCCTGTTCGGACAAAGCTGGGGAGGCTATGCCGTCGGCGCTGTTCTCAACCTTCACCGAGAGGTCAAGGCTGCAGTTATGGTTTATGGATTCAATCGTTCTATCGATATGATGCGTCAGCCCGGCAGAAAAATCGCTGGCCCTGCAGTCTCGCTCATCCTGCCCTGCGTGAGCTTCTATGAGCATGTAAAGTTCGGGAAGTTTGCGGACTATACCGCTTCGGATGGCTTGAAGAAATCCAAGGCAGGAATTTTCATCACTCAGAGCCGGGACGATCAGGTGGTACCAGTCAGATATAGTCATGACCTCTTCCATGAGGAATTTCAGTCCAACCCACGATTCCGGTTCCGTGAATACCAGGATCGCGGGCACGCCTATGTCTACTATTCACAGGACTCAGTGCGATACCGCAAGCAATTCGACCAGGAATACAAGGAACACATGAGACGACTGGGTCAAAAGCCGTCCAACGAAAGCTATAACGCGTATTCGGCCAAACACTTCGAGAAGTCGAAGGGCTTTGAGCTGGATGTGTCCTTGATGAACCAAATGGCGGATTTTTATCGTCAATATAAGAGTTAAGACGCAAAAAATACAGCCTGATAAAGTTCTTTTCCATCTACAGATGAGCCCATTTGTATTCGGTGCTATTCAGTAATTTGTCATGTTGGCCTGATACCAAAGGACGGCGATGTTGATTCGGTCCCTGACCTTGAGTTTTGCCAGTATGCGGCTGACGGTCTTTTTGACCGAATCAGGCTGCAGCTGGAGATGCTCAGCAATCTCCGCATTCGTCAGGCCTTGGCTAACCAGCGAAGCGACCTCAATTTCGCGCTTACCCAGCTGGGCGAATTTTTCACGAGCCTTAGACTCATCACTGGTTCTTGTCTTTGGGACTCCTCTCCTGATCACTTCGGCCGTGATGCGCGGCGTGAGAATGGCATCGCCTGCATGTACCGCATGGATGGCTTTGTTCAGATCGGCTGTCTTGACATCCTTGAGCAGGAACCCGGAGGCGCCCGCCCCTAGAGCTGTGAAGGCATAGTCGTCCTCGTCGTAGGTGGTCAGAATGAGAATGCTTATTTCAGGATGGAGCTTTTTGATACGGCTGGTGGCATCCAGCCCGTCCATGACAGACATGCGCACATCCATCAGAATCACATCGGGCAGAGGCTGTTGATTTTCGGCGGATGTGGCCAGTTTATCCAGAGCCTCTTGGCCGTTGGCTGCCTGCGTAACGACATGCAAGGTTGGATCCTTAGCGACCATGAGTGCCAGTCCCATGCGGGTCGGGCGCTGGTCGTCGACGATCATGACGCGGATCATGCGTTCTCCTTCATGCCTATATTGTTAGCTGCCATTGCGGCAAGCGAGGATATGTGGGCCTGCAAGGTCCAACCATCAGAACCAGGACCCGAATGGAAGCTGCCACCATGAGCTTGCACCTCGGCTCTTAACCTGGCAAGACCTGTACCATTGCTACTGATATTGTCGGCCTCGTTATTCAAGATTCGTCCATCATCACGAACGGTGATATCTATGCCGCCCCGGCTATTGTGATCCCAGGAGACCACAATACGGTTGACCTCCTGTCCGTGGCGGAGGGCGTTGGTAATCGCCTCCCTGGTGATGGTGAAAGCAAGGTCGGCCTGTTCAGAATCCTGTGGCCGACGACCCGTTTCTGTCAGGGCAGTGCTGATGCCGGCTTGACGGACGTGGTCGAGGATAGGTTTGATGTCGTCCCAGCCATGCCTCTCCCCTGTGGCCGGCTGTGGGTCGTTTTTCGGATCTGTCTCTGATTGCAGGGCTTTGACAGCAGTTCGAGTGTCGTCCAATCCCTGCCGTGCCAGGTCGTTAATCATCGAGATAGCCTCATCGATTTCCGGTTTTCCGCTGGCATGATCCAGTCCCTCGGATAAGGCGATGATGGCGGTCAAGTCGTGACCCACGCTGTCATGCAGTTGGGCGGCAACCCTGGACTGATGCATGGCCTGGTCCCGCTCATGGGCCAGAGTTAGAGCATGCGAGCGCTCCTCCTCCAATGCCTGCTCTGACATGCGTGACTGCCTTGCAGAGCGTGAGAGGAAGGCGACTGTCAGGCAGAGGGCGAAAGTCAATCCAGTCGGATACAGAAGGTCAGTGAAGTGGACATCATGATGCCAATTGGCAGAGAGTACGATGCTGAGCAGGCCCAGAATGGCGGAACTGCCCAGCCCAGCTGTCAATGATGCCATGCTCTTGGCTTCTACCGCGCAGGCGTAGATGCTGACAATCCAAGGAATGACCAGGTAGGTGCATCCCGAGCCATAGATTGCGGCAGTCAGGGCAAGCAGGCCACTGACCACCAGCAGGGTCGCCATAGGATATAGACGGCGCAGGCATAGGGTGACAAGTGCGAGAAAAATAATGACCGTAAACATGGGCAAGCCCCAGCTGGCAGACTTCATGACCTGGTAGAGGGTCTGGTTGGCGCTGTTTGGGGCAAGGATCAGCCTGGTCAGCATCCCTGTCTCGTAGAGGGCGCAGAAAAAGACTGCCACGAAGGTCATATATGGCCGATTCCACAACTGAATCCAGCTTTGAGTCTTCTTGCCTGCTCCCATCGGTGAGCCTCTTCCTGATAACTGCCGGTATTCCATTATGCTCTCAGACACTGTGATGTGCGACCTGGCAAGTGCTGCATCCTCACTTAATTGATGTTGTACTTGAGACTAAATGGCTCTGCGAGCCTGGTGCCGAAATATAAGGAGGCTGATCAACACCCAGAGGATTGCTGCCATAGACGAAGCCACCATAGAGGCCGTAGACGTAATATTGCCCATGTCACGTGCTGCGGATGCAGTGGTGATCAAGGCCAGCGGATACGGCAGCGCCAAGGCCGGTGTGGCAACCGACAGCACACAGCCTGCAAGGGTGAGCAGAAACATGATGCTCATGGTTGAGGCAAAGGATTCGGCTCTGGCAGCTATAGCCTGGGTCAGAGCCATAATCGCCCACACTGCCAACGTCATTGGTACGCCACGCAAGAGATAGGGACCGAGTTCCGCTGGGTCGAAGCCTCCTACCAGAACACCCACGAGTATGAATTCAGATTCGAAGATAGCGACGGTAAGGAGGGATGCCAGCAGTCCATGCATCATCTTCCCGGCTATGGCAGTCCCAACCATGCCGGAGGCATTAAGACGCTGCCAGTTGCGGCCCTTGTGCTCGTTGGCTTCAATTTGGGCAGCAAAGGCCGCGACCAGGACTGGCATGAAGACCATGCTTGGCAGAAGGATCGCCTGCCCCCAGACCGCAGCCCAGGTCACTCCTTGAGCCTGGAAGTCCGGTCTGTAGCTCTGATACTGGTCCCAACCGTTGAAGATTCCTACGGCGTCGAAGAGCATGGTGGCCAGCCAGTACCAGAGATTGCCGGCTTTGCGGATCTCCCATTTGCAGGCGGTGACAATTGATAACCTGTGGCGATGCATCGGGGTGATAGTCATAGCGTTTGCTGGGTACGGACTTGTCATCGGCATAACTCCTTGACCTTGACGATGAGTGCTGATATTCCCGACCAGATAATGTATGCCAGAAGGCTGGTCAGGACTTTTGGCCAGGGATTGGCAACTAAGGTCATTCTGGCAAAACCATCAGAGCTGGCTGAAAACAGGAACGGGCTGGCCGCGGAACTGATCCCGGCTGGGAAGATCCAGCCCAGAGCCGGCATATTCATCGGGCCCAGTCCAGTCCCGATCAGACCGGCTATCACACCCAGACCCAGTCCTATGGCTTGTTTATCTATCGTCAGCGAGAGGGCGAGTTGTATAGCTGTGACCGCCATGGTTGAGAAGCAGGCAATCAGTGCCGGAACGAGTATGTATTCGGCCAGACTGCCCTCGAGATGGAATCCTTGTGCTGAAGCTGTCAGCGGTACCCACGCCAGAGGAATCACGAAGCATAGCGAAATCACACACCCCGCAACTACGAGCTTGGCAAGGAACCTCCCAATCGCACTCTGGCCTAGGGATCGCCATTTGAGATCCATGCGCTCGCTGCTCTCCATGACGGCAAGCCGGCTGGTCAGCAGCGCTGCAAGGATGGGTGCCAGCAGACCGACAGTTTGGAATATCTCACCTTGGGCAAGGGCTACGGTACGAGTGGCGGGGTTCGCAGACTCGGCTCGTTTCATGAAGGCCAAGCCCGACCATGCTGAAACCAGGGCAATCATGCCCAAGGCCATCCACCAAAATGAGGAGCCTTTCAACTTGCGAAGCTCCATCGAAAGCAGAACAAGCAGCCCTCCTGGATGGGATGAGCGTGGCGGTTTCCCTAATCGAAATTCTTCGGACCGCATGGAGATTGATTCGACAGAGCTCATCGTGTGCTCCTCTGTTTATGACCGGACGGCTGCATAGGGCACTGCGCTGCATGACTCTGCGGGTTTTCCACGAGTTCGAGGAAGGCCTCTTCCAAGCTCTTACGTTTGGAAGCGACACGGTATACCTGCAGACCATGCGATACCAGCCGAGCCACCAGCGCTCCGATTTGCGGATCGGGTATCTCGGGAATACGCAGGGTTGTGCTCTTCCGGATATATTCGTGGTGAATGCCTTGAGTTTCAAGTATCTCTGACGCGAGCCCAGGATCGGACACCCGCAGATCGATATGACCCTCTTCCCGCAGGTTTTTCAAAGTTCCCTGGTAGAGCAAATGACCATCGGCAATGATGCCAACCACCGGAGCCATCTTTTCGATTTCGGACAGGATATGGCTGCTGATGATGACCGTGACTCCCTCGGACGTAGCCAAGTTCATGATCATCTGTCGCACCTCGACCACAGCCTCTGCATCCAAGCCATTGGTGGGCTCATCCAGGAGCAGGAGCTCCGGCTGCGAGATCAGCGCCATGGCGATGCTCAGCCGCTGCTTCATCCCCAGGGAGTAGGCGCCCGCCTTCCTCTTCTCGTATCCCCGCAATCCAACCTTGGTTAGCACATCTGAGGCAGCTGAAACTGGCAGACCCAGATAATCGGCTACCATGCGGCAGTTATCCAGTCCCGACAGGCCTGGATAGAAGCTGGGTCCTTCAATCATGGAGCCCACACGACCCGGCTGGATCGTGCGCTTCTTTCCGACCTGTTGTCCCAGCAGCCACATGCTTCCAGCAGTCGGTTTCGTCAATCCCAGGAGGAGCTTCATGGTGGTCGATTTTCCGGCTCCGTTTGGTCCCAGCAGTCCGTAGACCCCGCCTGCCGGCACCCGAAGATTCAGTCCATCCACGGCTTTGAATCCGCCATAGGCCTTGACCAACCCCTGTGTGGCCACAGCCAGCTGTGGGTGATTGCTTCCGTCTGCATGTGCCATTGCGCATATCCTTCCATCAAGAATGCCAATGATTCCCATGTAAGTTCGGAGCGTACAGGTCTTCAAGACGGAAAAAGGGAATGTCCCCTGCAGGGGACATTGTGACAAGCGAGCTTAATAATTTCCTGACATCAATTTTGGTTGCTAAATATGCATGAGCCCCTCAACAAGGAGGGGCTCATGACTGAAATTGATCAGAATGCCTGATCGAAAAC
>NZ_NPOR01000008.1:0-6062 GCF_003688325.1 Bifidobacterium sp. wkB338 | reverse complement strand
CCTTGAACGCCTGGCACGAAAGATGGAAAACCCTCATCGACGAACGCACCATGGCCAAGGACGACCCAGCCAACCCCAAAGCCAGCCACCAATCCTGGTGGTGGACCCACCAGGAACTCCGCCGCTGCTACCGCAGGCCCGAACACCTCTTCCAAGACAGGCAGCCCTTCGCCTTCCCGGAACCCGAACTCACCGCCGGCGGGCCAGCGGAACGCACCACCAACCGGCTGGAAGGAGGAGTCAACCCACCCATCAAACGCACCCTCCTGCAACACCACGGCCTACCCGAGAGCCACATGAGACGCGCCTGCGAATGGCACTGCTACATGAAAACCGACAACCCCGACCCCGCCAGCCTGATCAGGGACGAACACCACCAGCCACAACCAGCACCCAAACGGGAAACCAGACAGGAACAGGACGAGCCCGAACACTACGGCACCGCCATCAACTGGAACGAGTTCCACACACCAGTCAGATACCCCAACACCACACTCTGACCAACACACAACCAAACCCACACACAGAACCTAAAACAACGCGTTTAGTTCCTATAGCCCCTGATGCCGGAGAGACCGTTCTGTATCAGCATAGAGGCTAGATTGGCTGAGCTCTGATAAGGATGCGAAGGGTAAGGAATACGAGCGGTGTCCATCTCAGTTACACCCCTTTAGATAAAAAAGTGCCGCCCTAGTGTGCATATCATATAAATATGATAGAGGCAGTGGCGGCTTCTAACAAGCTTTAATATACTCGGGATATCAGTTAGAAAGCTTCATCAAGATAAAGCTTCACAATATAAACACATTTCTTATCGGATGGTCTTTCTTCTATCATGAGCTACTGCAGATCACCCTTCAATCGGCAAACATAAAACTGGTCGGCTCGGCCGGGGTTGTGGTCATCGGCGGCTGCGCCTTGATGTCTGGCCGCCGCTGTCGCACGCCTGCGGCGTGCTGCTGAAGGGGTTGGGAATGTGGTGTTTGTGCCGCCCCCTTCCATTCTGGCCCGGGCCGCTGCGACTCAAGCCCCGAGCGTCTCCGCCCACACCCCGCTCCGGCCGAGGGGGCCGAACAGCATGCCCCCTCGGCCTCCGGGGGAGTGTTCGGATCCACGCGGGGGCTTGACTCTCCGCTATACCCGGGCCGCCATTCCAGGCGTCGGCACAAACAGTCCCGGCACCAAGGAAAGGAACACCCATGAACACCACAACCACAGTGACCATGCTGCCCATCGACGCCATCAGGCCCAACGACGCCAACCCCCGAAGCGAGATAGGAGACGTGTCGGAGCTGGCCATGAGCATCGCGTCCCAAGGCATACAGCAGGCCCTGGTCGTCACACCGGCGAACCAGGAGGGGCGGCACACCCTGGTCATCGGACACCGGCGGCTGGCGGCCGCCGAGCAGGCCGGCCTTGCAACCGTGCCCTGTATCATCACCGACATGGACGAGCAGACCCAGGCGGAGGTGATGCTGGTAGAGAACATACACCGTGACCAGCTCACCGCCCTGGACGAGGCACGCGGATACGCCCACCTCCTGGACCTTGGCGAAGACGTGGACCAGATGGCCAAAGCCACTGGCCGCAGCCGCAGCACCGTGCAGCGACGGCTCAAAATATCGTCCATCGACGACGAGAAAATACTCGCGCTGCCATCCCAGCTGAGCTTCGAGGAATTGGAGACGATAGCCGACTTCCGCGACGACGAAGGCCTGCAAGACCAGCTCATCAAAGCCGCAGGCACCAACAACTGGAACATGACACTGCACCAGGTCCAGGCCAAACGGTCGCTGGACAAGTGGATCGAACAGGCCCAGGAAGCCATCAAGCAGGCCGGGCTGCCCATCGTGCCGCTGACACCATCACAATCCTGGTCTGACCCGGAAGGTTGGCGCACCATCGCCCGATTCTCCCCGGATACCGACCCCGACCCCAAGCAGGCCCTCGACACATGGCTGGAGGAATGGGAAGGCGACAAACCCACGGCCGCCGGACTGCTCGACCGTGGCGGACAGTGGCGCGTCAAAATCACCCTGCTGGAGCCATACACCCAACAGGACCAGGAGGACGAACGCCGGCAAAGAGAGGATGACCTGGCCAGGTGGCAAGCCGAACAAGAAGCCGAAATCGCACCGGCCAAGCAACTGGACACGGCAAGCCACGACCTGCGGCTGGCCTACACGCAACGGCTCATGTCCCTCAAACGCCCCGCCAAAAACCAGTCCCAGGCCCTGTCCATGCTGGTCATCGCCCAAGCGAGCCAACGCACCTGGTGGGTCAGCCGGGACCAGGTGCGGGACACATGGCGCGCCATCGTCCAGGACCAGGAAGCCGAGCTGGCGCAAAAGGCCGACCTTGACGAGAGTCGCCGCACCCAGACGGCCTTCGCCCTGTGCCACGCCATCATGGAGACACAGATCAACCACGAGACCTGGCGCAGCCAAGACGACATAGACGGCCTGCTCAAACCCCTCTACCGTGCCCTCCAAACCGCAGGCTACGCCATCAGCGACGAAGAGCAATCCGGTCTCGACGGCGACCTGGTGCCCCGACCTGAAGAGGAAGACAACGAAGGGAACGAAGATGAAACAGACGACGGCGACCAGGAGGAGGACACCAAAGAGTGAATGAACCCCGCAGCCGGCCCCGCCACCAAGCGGGGCCGGCTGCCGGCGGCGGCGCAGCGATGCCTCGCGCCACCCCACGGGGTGGAATCGGCATCGTCGAACGCCCCGCGTTCGGACAGCCAGACCGCAACGCGAGGAACGCACGACTGGTTTGTATGTGCAATTTGTACTACACTCATGGTCATGGAGATCGAGATAGAGCAATCAGCCCGCAAGCACGGCTGCGCCGACGACGAAATCAGGCACGCGGTCCTCCACTCCATAGGCCACGAACAAATCGAGGGCTACGGCGACGAGATGACGGTGGTCTTCGTCGGCCAGCCACACCCCGGGGCCCTACCCGACAACCTGCTCGAAGTCATCGTCAGCAAATGGCAGGACGGCCAGCTCCACGCCTTCCACGCCATGCCGCTGACCAGCCGGTGGCAACATCTCAGATACCAATAGACACAACCAACAAGGAGCCAGACCATGACCAACACACAGACACCCGCCGACAGGGCAGCACACGCCGAAGCACTCGACCGCATGGCCGACGCCGGCCAATTCACACCCATCGAAGGCACCCGGGTATACCGGGGCTACGACGCCGGCCCCCTGACCGACGACGACCTGCTCTCCATCTTCGCCGGCCGCCCCCGCGACGAACTCAAACAACCCACCAGCAAAACCTGGCAGGTACGCACCACCCCGGCCCTGGACCAATGGGCCGAAGCCGCCGTCAAAACAGAAGGCACCAACCTATCGGCACTGATCCGCCAAGCCACCGCCGAATACCTGGCACACCACTACCCAGGACTCCGAAGCCAGATGGCCTGACCCATCAGGGCAACATCATCAAGGGACCCCTCAACGGGGTCCCTTTTTCCATGCTCGGCTCGGCCGGGGTTGTGGTCATCGGCGGCTGCGCCTTGATGTCTGGCCGCCGCTGTCGCACGCCTGCGGCGTGCTGCTGAAGGGGTTGGGAATGTGGTGTTTGTGCCGCCCCCTTCCATTCTGGCCCGGGCCGCTGCGACTCAAGCCCCGAGCGTCTCCGCCCACACCCCGCTCCGGCCGAGGGGGCCGAACAGCATGCCCCCTCGGCCTCCGGGGGAGTGTTCGGATCCACGCGGGGGCTTGACTCTCCGCTATACCCGGGCCGCCATTCCAGGCGTCGGCACAAACAGTCCCGGCACCAAGGAAAGGAACACCCATGAACACCACAACCAGCCTCCAGGACGACGTCAAGCAACTGAGCCAGGACCCCCAACTCATGCTCACCGCAGGCCGACAGGCCCTCGACAGCATCATGCGCATACTCGACGGCACCCACCAGCCCGAAGCCATAGGACACGACCGGCTCACCCGCATGGCCGCGCTGATAGAAACCTCACTGCCGCACCGCGACGCGCTCCTGGTCGCCGCCATCAACCCCGACACCACCCGAGACGACCTGACCACCATCACCGAACAACCCCACGACCCCGCCGCCGTCAAACTCATCTTCACCAGCCTCACCACCTGCTTCGAAGGCCGGACCCCCGTCAACCAGGAACGCGCCGACAGAGCCTACAACCTCTTCGACCAGCTCACCGCCGCCGTCGGCCCCACCCCACACCTCAGCGCCTCCAGAGCCTACCTGGCCTGGGCCGCCCGCGACCCCGACCAAGCCAGCTCATACATGGTCCAAGCCCTCACCCTCGACCGAACCAACAACCTCGCAGCGCTCATCGCCCTGGCCCTCAGTAAGAACATCAACCCCACCGACGACTAACACCACACACAACCAAACCGAAGAGGTCTCCTCCCAAACCAAGGAGGAGACCTCTCCGCGTCCGATGCGTTTCTCCCGCCCCATAAAAGGGGCACTCGAATCCGCTTCATTCCCTAGGAATGATCGTTGTTTAGATTAATCATGCTTGTCTGCAGCATCAACGGCATGAATGACGAGTAGGGAGATGAGAATGGTGAGAACCTCAGTTATCAAAGATGAGAGCGCCATGGCTTCCCACCTGCTGAAGGCCAAGGCCATCAACCCCATGAGAAACACAAAACTCACAACTTCGCTAACAAGCTTCTTCAAGACCTTGTGACTGCTCATGCTAAACAACACATCCACCAACGCATCAGTTATGTAGGTACCAAAGAACCACAACAGAAAGATAACGATGGTACCCAAAACCCCACGCCACCCATGCACCCAGGAACGAACGCCACCGAAAGGGAGCAAGCGATAAGTGACACCAATGCCGACCGCAAAAGGAAAGACAAAACCCAACAACACAGTTCCGAAAAAACCAACACCGGTAATCGCATCCGAAACCGTTACATGGTCTGATCGTCCACGGTCACTCATCGCTCACCCCTCTCTCCATGAATCAGAGGAACAAATCAACCCATGTCGCCGTGTATTCAGCAATATCGTAAGGGATGCCCAGCTGCATCAAACCTGAGACGATAGCGGCATGAGTCCAGACGCCGGTGGCTTCCAGGAAGTCTGCAATCCGACCGGCCCACGGAGCAATCTTGGCAGGAAGCTTGGAACCTCCCCAGCGCAGAAGCTTAATGACAGCTTTCTTGGCGATCGTCGTAGCCCAATTCCTCGATTGGAAGCCATTACCGGCAGTGCCATCATGCATCGAGAATGCATACTCGGTCAGGATGCCAGCACCTTCATAATCACCGTTTTCCCATGCGGTATCCGCTATCTCCAGCACATCCCTCGGAGTCAGCGAATCGGTGACTTGACTCACGATAGATGTCGAAGCGGTATCCACAGGCTCTGCAGCCATCGCCTGACTGGGAACCATGGCGACTCCCATAGACAGCGCAAGTGGAACAGCAACGCTGGCGAGCAACCTACTTTTGATAGTGTTCAGAGCTTTCATCATAAGCCCCTTTCCGTTTGTTGAGTCAATTCATCCTTGATAACCAATAACGAAGTCAGCGGTGTCAGCCATGGCACCTCTGACAACCCAGCTAAAACTGGAATACTGCACTGATAGATAGGCCTAACTATCATTCTTGAGTTATTACATCAACGGTGACAGTAGCACCACCGTTACACCATCATAGGGCTATAGGAACTAAACGCGTTGTTTATGTTGGGGGTTTGGCCTTGTGGCTGTAAGCGTGTTGGGTGGTTGTTAATAGGTCGGGTTGTTAATAGGGGTCTTGCAGGGGTGCCCGTTCCTGTTCGATCGGGGAATGAGAACCAGATCGAAGAGGGCCAGGCATTGCCCCATATGCCATGGGCGGATGCGCAAGCATGGGCGCAACAGATCAGGCACGCAGCGCTGGATGTGTCCGTCCTGCTCGATCACGTCCACCGCGCGCAGGCAGGACCGGGCCCGCGCCGCGCAGTTGAGGGAGTTCCTGGACCGGCTGCTGACGGGCAGGACCCGGGAACAGATGGGGGCCATGGGCGCCAGGGCCTGGCGTAAACGGGTCGGC
>NZ_NPOR01000014.1:0-5492 GCF_003688325.1 Bifidobacterium sp. wkB338 | reverse complement strand
CGTGTTGTGGCGGCGGTGTGCTACTCTCCCACACTCTTCCGGGTGCAGTACCATTGCCGTGCTGGGTCTTAGCTTCCGGGTTCGGAATGGGACCGGGCGTCTCCCCCAGGCCATGACCGCCGCGAATCTTCAATTCTGCCGACCCGTGCGGGGTCGGGGTGTCCTGGCGGCTTGGGGACCGGATGGTGGACGCGTGTCTCGTGTGTTCGATCGCCTGCGAATGTTCGTGCATATTGCCGCAGGCAGGCTTCGCAGCAGGTGTTGATGCCGCCACCCCTGTAAGGGGTGGGTGTTGTGTTGTCCTCGACCATTAGTGCCGGTCGGCTCCGCCCCTTGCGGGGTGTCCACGTCCGGTCTATCGACCATGTGTTCTGCATGGGGTCTTCAGAAGCCGCAAGGCTTCATGGAATCCTTATCTTGGAGGGGGCTTCCCGCTTAGATGCTTTCAGCGGTTATCCCATCCGAACGTAGCCAACCGGCCGTGCCGCTGGCGCGACAACCGGCATACCAGAGGTTCGTCCACCCAGGTCCTCTCGTACTATGGGCAGGGCTCCTCAAGATTCCAACGAGCGCAGAGGATAGAGACCAAACTGTCTCACGACGTTCTGAACCCAGCTCGCGTGCCGCTTTAATCGGCGAACGGCCGAACCCTTGGGACCTGCTCCAGCCCCAGGATGCGACGAGCCGACATCGAGGTGCCAAACCATCCCGTCGATATGGACTCTTGGGGATGATCAGCCTGTTATCCCCGGGGTACCTTTTATCCGTTGAGCGATGCCGCGTCCGTACGCCGGCACCGGATCACTATCTCCGACTTTCGTCCCTGCTCGACCCGTCGGTCTCGCAGTCAAGCTCCCTTGTGCGATTGCACTCAACACCCGATTGCCAACCGGGCTGAGGGAACCCTTGGGCGCCTCCGTTACTCTTTGGGAGGCAACCGCCCCAGTTAAACTACCCGCCAGGCACTGTCCCTGGCCGGGATGACCGGCCGAGGTTAGAGGCCAGATGAGGACAGAGCGGTATTTCACATTCCGGCTCCACGGATGCTGGCGCACCCGCTTCGAAGCCTCCCGCCTATGCTACACAGTCCGCACCTAACGCCAATACCAAGGTATAGTAAAGGTCCCGGGGTCTTTTCGTCCTTCTGCGCTTAACGAGCATCTTTACTCGTACTGCAATTTCGCCGAGCTCCTGGTCGAGACAGTGGGGAAGTCGTTACGCCATTCGTGCAGGTCGGAACTTACCCGACAAGGAATTTCGCTACCTTAGGATGGTTATAGTTACCACCGCCGTTTACCGGGGCTTGAATTCACCGCTGCCCCCTCCGAAGAGGGATGACGGATCCTCTTAACCTTCCGGCACCGGGCAGGCGTCAGTGCATATACAGCGACTTACGTCTTCGCATGCACCTGTGTTTTTGGTAAACAGTCGCTACCCCCTGGTCTGTGCCGCCCCCGCCGGCTCCGCGCGTGAAGCGCCTCACCGGCAGGGGCCTCCCTTATACCGAAGGCACGGGAGTGATTTGCCGAGTTCCTTGACCAGGATTCGCTCGATCGCTTTGGTATACTCTACCTGACCACCAGTGTCGGTTTGGGGTACGGGCGGCGCCACTCCTCACGCCGAAGCTTTTCTCGACGGAACGGCACACCGGATTCGGGGCACAAGACCCCCCATCATCACACCTCACGCTCATGCCGGGCGGATTTGCCTGCCCGACGCGCCGCATGCTTGACCACGGACAACCACCACCGCGGCCCGGCTCCCGTTCCGTGTCACTCCCGCGCTACCCGCCACGCATCCACACGCCGGTCCCATGCCATCGGACGGTCCGAAGACCACCACCCGACACAGGTAAGGGCACGCTTCCGCGTCTTGGATTGGACGGCTTGACGCCGGTAGGAGAATATCGACTCCTTCATCCATTCGACTACGCCTGTCGGCCTCGCCTTAGGACCCGACTCACCCGGGGACGACGAACGTGGCCCCGGAACCCTTGGTCATCCAGCGGACGGGATTCTCACCCGCCTCTCGCTACTCATGTCTGCATTCTCACTTCCACGCGGTCCACGGCCGGCTCACGCCGCCGCTTCACCCCACGCGGAACGCTCTCCTACCCAGCACAGCAAACTGCGCTGCCGCGTCTTCGGTGGCGTGCTTGAGCCCCGCTACATTATCGGCGCGGAACCACTAGACCAGTGAGCTGTTACGCACTCTTTCAAGGATGGCTGCTTCTGAGCCAACCTCCTGGCTGTCTATGCGACTCCACATCCTTTCCCACTTAGCACGCGCTTAGGGACCTTAGACGACGATCTGGGCTGTCTCCCTCTCGACGACGGAGCTTATCCCCCGCCGACTCACTGCCGCGATACACCTCACACGTATTCGGAGTTTGGCTGCTGTCGGTACCCGATACGGGCCCTCAAGCATCCAGTAGCTCTACCCCATGGAGGCACTCACGCGACGCTGCACCGAAATGCATTTCGGAGAGAACCAGCTATCACGGAATTTGATTGGCCTTTCACCCCTAGCCCCAGGTCATCGGCCCGGTTTTCAACCCAGGTCCGTTCGGTCCTCCACGCGGTCTTACCCGCGCTTCAACCTGCCCAGGGCTAGATCATCCCGCTTCGGGTCCAGGACACGCGACTGGAACGCCCTTATCGGACTCGCTTTCGCTACGGCTGCCCCACACGGGTTAGCCTCGCCACGCACCACTGACTCGCAGACTCATTTTTCGATAGGCACGCCGTCACCCCGAAAGGCTCCGACGGATTGTAGGCACACGGTTTCAGAAACTCTTTCACTCCCCTCCCGGGGTGCTTTTCACCTTTCCCTCACGGTACTCGTACGCTATCGGTCAGACAGGAATATTCAGGCTTACCCCACGGTCGGGGCCGATTCACACGGGATTCCACGAGTCCCGCGCTACTTGGGAACAAGAACCGGCAGGCGGCGCGCCTTCGGCTACGGGGCCATCACCCTCTACGGCCGGGAATTCAATCCCGTTCGCCTCACACGCCGCTTTATCACTGCCGCCGGGCCCGTCGGAGCCCGGACGCCAAGTCCCACAACACCCATGCCGCAACCCCCGACGGGTCTCACACGGCACCGGTTTGGCCATCATCCGCTTTCGCTCGCCACTACTCACGGAATATCCTTTCCTGCAGGTACTGAGATGTTTCACTTCCCTGCGTACCCCCCCGCACGAATGCGGTGCCGGCCCATCACGGCCGGCGGGTTACCCCATTCGGACACCCTCGGATCAAAGCCCTGTCGGCGGCTCCCCGAGGCCTATCGCGGCCCCACGCGTCCTTCATCGGTCCTGTCTGCCAAGGCATCCACCATGCGCCCTTGCCGACAACACGACCACAGGCCATGCCACGACAACAACAACTGCGAACTGCCAGACGACAAATCATCACACTAAACGATCACAAAACGATCGACCCGAACCCACTCACATGGGCCCGGACGAAACAATACAGCAGACAGCCGGCACCAGGCCAGCCATCCGCTCGCGTCCACTATCCAGTTCTCAAGCCACCAGCGCGCCGCCGGCACCCACCACAGGGAAAACCCCCACGCAGGACCCGACGGGCGACGGGAACACCACCCACAAGGGTGGCGGTCCGGGAACCCAACAGCGCATCCATGCCACAGCCTCAAGACCGTTCCACGCCAGCACACCCACGCCAACCGGCCAGACGGCCGGCCCGCAGGCACGACCCCCACGCAGACCACGCAGGGGATTTCCATAATCTCCGTAGAAAGGAGGTGATCCAGCCGCACCTTCCGGTACGGCTACCTTGTTACGACTTAGTCCCAATCGCGGACCTCACCTTAGACGGCTCCCCCCCAAACGGGTTGGGCCACCGGCTTCGGGTGCTGCCCACTTTCATGACTTGACGGGCGGTGTGTACAAGGCCCGGGAACGCATTCACCGCGGCGTTGCTGATCCGCGATTACTAGCGACTCCGCCTTCACGGAGCCGGGTTGCAGGCTCCGATCCGAACTGAGACCGGTTTTCAGGGATCCGCTCCATGTCACCATGTCGCATCCCGTTGTACCGGCCATTGTAGCATGCGTGAAGCCCTGGACGTAAGGGGCATGATGATCTGACGTCATCCCCACCTTCCTCCGGGTTAACCCCGGCGGTCCCCCGTGAGTTCCCGGCATGACCCGCTGGCAACACGAGGCGAGGGTTGCGCTCGTTGCGGGACTTGACCCAACATCTCACGACACGAGCTGACGACGACCATGCACCACCTGTGAACCGGCCCCGAAGGGAAGCCGCGTCTCCGCGGCCGTCCGGCACATGTCAAGCCCAGGTAAGGTTCTTCGCGTTGCATCGAATTAATCCGCATGCTCCGCCGCTTGTGCGGGCCCCCGTCAATTTCTTTGAGTTTTAGCCTTGCGGCCGTACTCCCCAGGCGGGATGCTTAACGCGTTAGCTCCGACACGGAACCCGTGGAACGGGCCCCACATCCAGCATCCACCGTTTACGGCGTGGACTACCAGGGTATCTAATCCTGTTCGCTCCCCACGCTTTCGCTCCTCAGCGTCAGTGACGGCCCAGAGACCTGCCTTCGCCATCGGTGTTCTTCCCGATATCTACACATTCCACCGTTACACCGGGAATTCCAGTCTCCCCTACCGCACTCCAGTCCGCCCGTACCCGGCGCCGATCCACCGTTAAGCGATGGACTTTCACACCAGACGCGACGAACCGCCTACGAGCTCTTTACGCCCAATAAATCCGGATAACGCTTGCACCCTACGTATTACCGCGGCTGCTGGCACGTAGTTAGCCGGTGCTTATTCGAAAGGTACACTCACTCTCGCTTGCTCCCAATCAAAAGCGGTTTACAACCCGAAGGCCGTCATCCCGCACGCGGCGTCGCTGCATCAGGCTTGCGCCCATTGTGCAATATTCCCCACTGCTGCCTCCCGTAGGAGTCTGGGCCGTATCTCAGTCCCAATGTGGCCGGTCGCCCTCTCAGGCCGGCTACCCGTCGAAGCCTTGGCAGGCCATCACCCCGCCAACAAGCTGATAGGACGCGACCCCATCCCATGCCGGTAAACCCTTTCCCACACCATCATGCGATGATGCGGAGCATCCGGCATTACCACCCGTTTCCAGGAGCTATTCCGAAGCATGGGGCAGGTTGGTCACGCATTACTCACCCGTTCGCCACTCTCACCACCAAGCAAGCTTGGCGGATCCCGTTCGACTTGCATGTGTTAAGCACGCCGCCAGCGTTCATCCTGAGCCAGAATCAAACCCTCCACAAAAAAACCATGAAGAAGCCGAAACGACTCACATCAATAATTGACGGGCCAGCTTCCATAAGGAGGAAACCAACCCACGAAAAACCCCGACACCAATTACACGCTCCCACGAAACCCCAAAACAAGGAAGGCATCGGACTGGCAATCAAAAAGCTATAAGTAGCACAAACACGCTCTTGAGTTCTCAAACCACCACCACACCAACA
>NZ_NPOR01000021.1:0-10149 GCF_003688325.1 Bifidobacterium sp. wkB338 | reverse complement strand
CTACTCCACTTTGAGGTAGACATGATAAGTCTAATCAATCTATCTAAATGTTAGATAGTACAGTTTGGTGACTTTGAATACCATCATGCGTTAGATATAAAAAACGCGGGCTTGACCGCCTTTAGTAATCGAGGACGAGATTCAATACGGATGAAGAATGAACAGACAACGATTTGTGATACACGATGTTTTTTATTGGAAAACTATTTGAGAGTTTACCAGATATGTGTCGCGCTGTGAGTCCCAGTCATAGATTTATCCCGGTTGAGCTGTGTAATACTTGTGATTGTGTTTGTAGCTCTTTTGCTGAAATCAAAATCCTCCCAGTTATAAATACTGAGCTGTCATTTCGTAATTTTATGTAACCTTCACTAATTTGGCGATAAAGTAACTATAGGTAATTTGGGATGTAAAAATCAGCATGTGGGTCCTTCCTGTTCGATGATAATTGGCTCCGGACCAGTCAAGCCGATCCGGAGCCATGGTTCTCACTACAGCATATGCTCAGGCGATGAGTTCCTTGACCGATGCAATGATCGCCTGAAGGCTGACCTTGGCGTCATTGAAGAGCATCTGCGTATTTGGGTTGAAGTAGAGCTCGTTTTCGATGCCGGCGTACCCCTTGCCTCTGCCTCGCTTGAGGACGACAACATGCTGGGCCTTGTCAACGTCTAGGATGGGCATGCCGGAGACGGCGGTCCCCGGCCGGCGTGCAGCCGGGTTGGTCACGTCATTGGCGCCCACTACCAAAGCGACGTTGGCTGAGGGGAACTGGGGATTGATGTCATCAAGGTCGATCAATTCCTCATAGGGAACGTTGGCCTCGGCCAGGAGGACGTTCATATGTCCGGGCATACGGCCGGCCACAGGGTGAATGGCATAGGATACATCCACGCCACGGCCCTTGAGCAGCTCGCCCAGGTCGGCCAGTTCGCGCTGGGCCTGGGCCTGAGCCAGACCAAAGCCGGGGACGAAGATGACCTTGTCGGCATAGACCAGCTGGACAGCCACATCGTCGGGCGTGGTCTCCTTCATGGTCCCCTGGGCGCCCTGATCCTGGCTGGCGCTGACAGAGGAACCGCCGAATCCGCCGGCCAGCACGCTCAGGAGCGGCCTGTTCATGGCCTGGGCCATCAGGACGGATAGGGTGGCACCTGCTGCGCCGACCAAAGCGCCTGCAACGATCAAAGCCACGTTATTGATGGCCAGGCCATTCATGGCTACAGCTGTACCAGTGCAGGCATTCAAGACGGAGATGACCACGGGCATGTCGGCGCCGCCGATGGGAATGACGAAGACAAGTCCGTAACCTAGGGCGAATATGGCCGTGAGGAGGGCCCATAGGGTCCGATTGTCCGGATTCAGGCAGAGCATGACTAGGCTGAGGACCGTCAACAGAGCGAAGAGCACATTCCAGACAGCCTTGGCCGGCAGCTTCAGGTTTTTGATCAGGCCGATGCCTTGGAGTTTGCCGGCAGCTACCAGGGAACCGGTGAAGGTGATGGAACCGATGACTACGCCCAGGCCGGCGGTGATCAGCACCACCAGAGTCGGGGTGCCCTCGGAAGTCAGTATGTCGTTCAGAGCGACCAGGGCTGCAGCGCCGCCGCCGACCGTGTTGAAGACGGAAACCAGCTGAGGCATGTCCGTCATTTTCACCTTCTTGGCCGAGTAGACCCCTGCAGCGGCTCCAATCAGAATGCCGAGCACGAGCAGAATGATAGCCAGGGAGGAGGTGAAACCCGTGGCGAACAGGTGGATGAAGGCCATGGCAACGGCGATGACCATGCCTACCGCAGAAATCCTATTGCCTGTACGGGCGGTTTTGGGGGAGTTCATGTAGTGCAGGCCCATAACGAACATGACTGAGGAAAGGAGATAGACGAACCAGGTGATGATGTCGAGGGTGTTCACTTGTCGGCTCCCTCGTTCTTAGCGGTCTCGGTCGTTAGGGTCGAAGCCTGTTCGTCCTGACTGGTCTTATCCTTCCCCTTGTCGGGTTTGGAGGACTTGAACATCTCCAGCATCCTGTCGGTCACCACGTAGCCGCCCACCACATTCATGGCGCCAAGGACGGCAGCCAGGAATATAAGTACGTAGGAAAGTGGGGAATGAGCCTCCGCCGCGATGATGACTACCCCGACGATCACAATGCCATGAATGGAGTTGGCGCCCGACATGAGCGGCGTGTGCAGCGTGGCCGGAACCTTGCCGATCACCTCCACGCCAATCAGCAGGGCCAGAATGAAGAGCGTTATTGCTATGACCAAAGAATTCATTGCTCCTGACCTTTCTCTTCGGTCTTTTCAACATCCGGAGCATCCGCGCTTACATGCGCGCTGGATTTGGTTGCTCCTGACACAACAAGTGCTTGATCGATCTCGTCGTCCATTTTGATGCTGAGCGCACCATCACGAAGAAAATGCATCAGCACGTCCGCCACATTTCTCGACAGAAGATTTGATGCCGTCGTGGCTACGCCGCTGGCCAGGTATGGGGCCCCGATCATGATGACTCCCTTGTCGGTGGTCCTGGTTCCCACCTGTGATCCCTCGACATTGCCGCCCAGGTCGCTGGCAGCGCAGTCCACGACCACAGCTCCGGGATGCAGGTTGGCCACACCCTCGGCGCTGAGGAGGCGAGGAGGCTTTCCGCCTGGAACCTTGGCTGTGGTAATGACCACATCGAAGCCTGCCGCTTTGGCATCCACCGCAGCCTGCTGCTGGGCCTGCTCCTGATCGGTCAGCTGGCGCGCATAGCCGCCCTGGCCCTGCCCCTTGGAGAAGTCCAGTCCCAGGTCGAGGAACTTGGCTCCCAATGATTCCACCTCCTGTTTGGAAGCGGGTCTGACATCATAGGCGGTGACCACGGCTCCCAGGCGTTTTGCAGTCCCGATGGCCTGCAGACCTGCGATACCGGCACCCAGGACCAGGACCTTGGCTGGTCGAATGGTTCCTGCGGCAGTGGTCATCATGGGGAAGAAGGATCCATAGGCATTGGCAGCCACCAGAGCCGCCTTGTATCCCATAACCGAGTTCTGCGAGGTCATCTCGTCCATGGACTGGGCCGAGCTGAGCTGTCGGGGGAGTCGCTCCATAGCGATTCCTGTAAGCCCGGACGTTTCCAGGGATTTGATGTAGTCCTTGTCGCTCAAGGACCCCAGCATGCCGATGATCCATGTTCCGGCTGGGATTCCCTTCAGCAAGGATTTATCGGGTCTGTTGACGAAGCCCAGAACTTTTGACTTGGATAAGACGGTATTCCTGTCGGTGACTGTGGCTCCCGTCTGCCGGTAGTCCTCATCTCGGAAGCCGGCTCGAGCCCCGGCTCCGGACTCCAATAGGCAGGTAATGCCCTGCCTGGTCAGCCGGGTCACGATGTCAGGCGTCAGGGCCACTCGGGACTCCTCATCGTCAGTCTCTTTGAGGACCCCGAAGGCTACGTTGGATTGTTCTGGTCCACTCATGTCTTTCCTTTTCCAAACACAACTGTGTGCGAGTAATTTCATCAATGATTCTAGTTGCTGGTCTTTACTGTTGGCAGGTCAACACAATTTGCATTTGAATAAGTAACAGTTGAGAAAAGACCAAGTTCGAGGTATCTTGCATGGTGTCTTAAAGGGTGCCACACATCTTCAAGAATGATGAGTGGCACCCTGAGGCGGAAGGCCTTGGCGATGGAACGCTGTGGGCAGGTAATTTCACATCCCCGGTCGGCCAGCCGGCCTTTCCGGTCTGCTATGTCGTTTCAGATCCATGTTCGCTGCAGTGCTTTATTCATTCCCCTCGTGTTTATCGTTCGCCGGAGGGTCCTTGGGCTTGGACTGCAAGGGATTGTGATGGTAGATAAGGGCGAAGGCGGCCAGGGTCTCGATCATGCTGGCGAGGATCCAGGCGATGACGATGGCGTTCTGATGTTTGCCGACGGTTCCCATACGGGTGAAGATGAACACATCCATGATGAAGGTCTGCAGAACCAGAAGGACTGTTGCAACAACTACCGTCCTGGTGTGCCTGTCCGCATCTGTTCCCTCTCCCTCTGGTTTGCCGGGGGACTTGAAGCTGGCATAAGAGAGGAGCCAGATGCCGATTCCGAAGAGAACGGCGGCAAGAGGCAGGGAGAAGAAGATCGGCATGGTGCTCAGGCTGAGGCCCAGAGCTGCAACCAGGACTGCTGAGGCAAGGCCCAGATAGAAGGAATCGTGGTTTTTGGCCTTGCGCGGTTTGGCGGGCTTGCCTTCCTTGGTTGGTTGAGACGGTTTATCGACAGGTCCGGGCGTATCCTTTGCAGCAGGCTTACCGGGTTGGCTTGGCTTGTCGTCATGGGAGGAGCCATCATGCTCTCTGTCTACCTGGCCGGCCTGCGAGCGGTCGTCGGTAAGGGCCTGGTCCTGCTTATTTTGTGCTTCAGGCCTGCCGTGGGCAGCGTCCTTGCTGGATGAATCCCTGCCTTCCTTCTTCGGCATGGGGGCATTTTCTGCTTGGCTTTCTTTTCCGTCGTTCGCGTTCTCCACTGGTCTTGGCATGCGGTCCTTGTCATTCATTGGTGATTGTTCGGGACTTTCATGCCTGCCCTGGTTCTTATTCGCACGTTCGTTTCGATTGTTGCTCATCTGACCCTCCAGGCTTGTTCTTCCCCATTGCTTGTGGCAGGTCATCTGGAAGCCTGCCCGTTTTCAGGAAGCAACATCCGTTAAGGCCAGTGTATGTGTCTTTTTCTCGTAAAAGTGGCATTTGACCGGCACCAGATCCATACCGTTCCGATATTGACCCTTATGGGTGAAGCACTAATAGTTTGGCGAGAGAAATGTCCTGCAAAAAGAGCTGGGTTCATTGCAGCGTATCCGACTATGGATGCTGTCTCTGCCTGGTTGGTGCCGGCGGCCGTTAACGGGGTCTACCAGATAGATGATCTGGATGAATGGCTGGGGAGGCATCGGCTCTCGATGGTGTTAACCGACTGTCGAGGCAACCTGCGCACAAAGGTCAACTTCCATGAGGCGGGTCATGAGATTGACCCCAAGGCGGACAGGCCTACGTCCGGCTCGGTTGACTTGTGTCTGCTTGTTCGGGATTCGTTGGATGATGTGGTTGCCGCGTTCCGTGGGTGTCATGTTGGCTGTCTTGGTCCGGTCAGCCGGACCGGTGCGCATGGGGCTGTCACCTTGGTGTATGTCAGGGACCCTGATAGGAACCTGATCGAGCTTTCCAGATACGACTAGGACTGAAACCGAACAAGAATCAGTCATATCAGTAGGCGATAACAGGAATGCGAACACAGTCTTTGGGGGAAGCGATAAGCGACAGATTATAAAAGCATCCTAGTCAGATACCGATGATTGAGTTTATTGCAGTCACAATGCCTTGTTTAATTTAGTCTCGTAATAATTTACACGCGGTCAGGCTTAGCTCTACGCCTAAGTAATTATCTTTTCAGGATTCGTTAATTGTTTTATTGGCAAAACATGTTCGATCATGGCGATCGAATCAATACTGGCGAAGTGTAACGTAGGATACGTTTGGCCGAAGGACAGCACCTTATCACCAGAGAAACTGGCGACCGGCCATGGTATCGAATTCAACCATCCCATAGCCTCTCGTTTTTCCCCTCCCCATTCACTGAAGGGGTCTTGGAAAACATCTGTGTCTAGTGAGATGACCAGTTCTATTGTTTCAGGGCCTGCTGTTCATAGGATTGTGGGGTGGCTCCGTTGTGTTGGGGGATTGGCGGGGCCACCCTGGTTGGCCGGGCCGTCTTGGGATGCGGCCCGGATGCTTACTCGGGTGAGGATTCTAGGCGTGCTGGATGCGGGTTTCCCGCCGGTGGCGTCCGGCAGCGGCTGCGCCGGCTGCGGCGAGCAGCCCGGCGGCGAGCAGGAGGATCATGCTGCCGTTGCCGCCCGTCAGGGGCAGGGTGCCTTCGTAGGTGTAGGCCAGGTGCGCCGGGGTCTGGCCGGCGCCACCCAGGCTCCAGTCCACAATCACGTCGGCCAGTCCTGGATTATGAGCAGGCGTGGCCAACGAGACGGACCCGTCGGCATTCTGCTGCAGGGAGCTGACCGCTGTCTTGTCGAACTTGACGCCGGTGATCAGCAACGAGTTGAGGGCCACCTGGGTCGGGGTGCCGCTCTGCGTCAGACTCCCGTTGCCGAGCTGGCCGTACTGGTTGTCTCCCCAGCTGTACGTGTTGCCGTCCTGGCCGATGGCCAGGGAATGATAGTAACCTGCGCTGATTCGTGCGGCTGCGAGCCCGGTGCCGGCGCTGCCCTGGCCTGCGGGCGGCGACACACGTGTGGGGGTGTGCCTGTAGTTGGTGGTGTTGTCGCCCAGCTGGCCATCGTAGTTGTACCCCCATGCCCAGGCTGTGCCGCTCCTGTCGATGGCCAAGGAGTGGACCCAACCGGCACTGATCTGCGCGACTTGGAATGGCTGGCTGGAGTCTGTGGGGTTTCCTACCTGTTTGGGAGTGGGACGGCTGGTTATCGTGCCGTCCCCCAGCTGCCCCCAGCCGTTGTACCCCCATGCCCAGGCTGTGCCGTCCTGGCTGATGGTTAGTGCGTGGTAGCCTCCGGCGCTGATCTGCGTGGCTTTGAAGGCCTTGCTCGTGTCCTTGGGATCGGGCACGCGTGCAGGGTCGGCGGCATACGTGGTGCTGCCTTCTCCTGTGCTTTGGCCGTTGCCGAGCTGACCGTAGTCGTTGTACCCCCACGTGTATACGCTGCCGTCCGTGCCCAGGGCCATGATGAAGCCCCGGTTGACACCGACCTGGACCGCGTGCAGCCCCTGGCTGGAGCCGTCGGGATCCTTGGCCAGGGTCGGGGTCGGTTTGGACGTGCTATACACGTTGTAACTGTTGTTTTCGCTGCCCCAGGTGTAGACGCGCCCATCCGGGCTGATGGCCGCCGAGTCGGCGTAGCCGGCGCTCACCTGGACGGCCTTGAAGGGCTGGCCGTCCGCGCCCATGACGGGCTGCGGCTTGGAATGGTGTTGTGTGTCCTTACTGCCGTTGCCGAGCTGCCCGCGATCGTTGATGCCCCAGCTGTAGACGATGCCGTCGCTGCCGATGGCCAGCACGTGGTTTCCGCCTGCCGCGACCTGCGTGTAGGTGAAACCGGAATCCACGCCGTCCGGCAGGGGGACCATGGTCGGCGTCTTCTGCGTAGGCGTCTTGTCTGGATCCTGGCCCAGCTGGCCGTACTCGTTGTATCCCCAGGCGTAGGCGTTCCCGTCGCTGGCCACCCCTATGGAGAAGCCACTTATTGAGCTGCTGGCGCTTATCTGGCTGAAGCGGATGCCGCGGCTCAGCTTGGGCGGGGTGATGGTCGCCCGCTGGCCGCCCATCGCGTTGCCCTTGCTTGGGCTGATCGACCAGCCGCCGGTGTTGGCGGGGCTCCAATGCGCGACCAGGGTGATGTCCGCGGTGACCGGCTGGCTGAAGTCATACGCCACCTTGGAATCGCCCTTGGCGTCCTTGAGGAACCAGCCGTCGAACAGGAAGCCGTCCTTGGCCGGGTTTGTGGTCGGGCGTGTGGCCTCCTGGCCTTCGGTGATTCGCTGCTGGCCTGGGGTCTGCTTGCCGCCGGCGCTGTCGAAGGTGACCGTGTAGGAGCTGATGTAGGTGTAGGTAAGGTGCGCGTCGGGCCTCCAGCCGTTCCTGCTCCAGAAGACGGTCACGTCCGTTTTGCCTCCTGCATGCGGGGGTGTGACGACGCTCCAGGTGCCGTCCTTGTTGCCTGTCAGGCTCGTGCCCGCTGTCCCGCCGAACTTGACGCCGGTCGGCTTTGGCTTCGCAGGGAAGTCGACCATGCCGGGTTGACCGTCGAAACCGCCGCTGATATCGCGTCCCAGCTGGTCGCCGGATGTGCTTCCCCAGCTGTAGAGGTTGCCGTCCGATCCCAGGGCCAGGGAGAAATCACCATGATACATGCCTGGTGCGCTGGCTTGGGTGATTGTGACGCCTGCCGGCATGGCCACTTTGCCTGGCGTGCCGTCTTGCGTGCCGCTGGTGTTGCGTCCCAGCTGGCCGCTGCTGTTGTCTCCCCAGCTGTAGAGGTTGCCGTCCGATCCCAGGGCCAGGGAATGCTCGCCGCCTACGATGACCTGGGTGAATCGGCTGACGCCTGCAGGCAGGTTCACTTTGCCCGGCGTATTGTCTTTCGTCCCGCTAGTGGGGGTGCGTCCCAGCTGGCCTTTGCTGTTGTCTCCCCAGCTGTAGACGTTGCCGTCCGTTCCCAGGGCCAGGGAATGCTCGTTTCCTGCGCTGATCTGGGTGAATTTCGTGCCGTCTGCCGGCATGGACCCTTTGCGTGGCGTGGGCTGTTTCAAAGCATAATCGGTGCCGTTGCCCAGCTGGCCGTTGCCGTTGTATCCCCAGCTGTAGAGGTTGCCGTCCGTTCCCAGGGCCAGGGAATGATCGCCACCTGCACTGATCTGGATGAACTTTGGGACCCCTGTCGGCAGACTCACCTTGCTCGGCGTGCCATGACGAATAGTATTGTCACTGAGGTCGTCGTCGGTGCCGTTGCCCAGCTGGCCAAAGCTGTTGTCTCCCCAGCTGTAAAGGTTGCCGTCCGAGCCGATGGCCAAGGAATATAGAAATCCTGCGCTGATTTGGGTGAATTTAGTGCCGTCTGCCGGCATGATCACCTTGTCTGGTGTATGCGAGGATGTTACGGTGCCTTGTCCCATTTCGCCGTGCTGATCGTATCCCCAGCTGTAGAGGTTGCCGTCCGATCCCAAGCCCAGGGAGAAGCCTAGTCCTCCGCTGGTCTGGGTGAAGCGGACGCCTGTCGGCGGGGTGACGATGCCCGGCCGGCCGGGTGGCGTTGTGATGTAGTCGAAGTCGCGGCCCAGCTGATAGCCTGCGCTTCCCCAGCTGTAGAGGTTGCCGTCGGAGCCCATGGCCAGGGCGAAGTCTTTTCCTGTTTCGACGTGGCTGAAGCGTATGTCGGATGTGGTGGGCGTGGTCAGGGTGATCCTGGTGCCTCCTTCTGCTGGGCCGGAGGCGGGTCTGAGGCTCCAGGAGCTGGTTATCCTGGTCCATTTGGCGGTCAGGGTGATGCTGCCGGTGACGGGCCGGCTGAAGTCGTAGGCGGTGTTGCCGGTGAACCATCCGTCGAACAGGTAGCCGTCCCTGCTCGGGTCCTTGGGTCTGGAGGCCTGTCCGCCGCCGGGGACGCTCTGGGAGGGTGTGCGGGTTTTGCCGTCGGGGTCGTTGAAGGTGACGGTGTAGGCTGCGCGTGTCTGGGGCTGGCTGTCGGCGGTCTTGCTTTGGATGCCGGTGCCGCCGGGCTTCTTGGGCGCGGTCTGGGCGCTGGTGAGGGGGGACGCGGTGTCCAGGGGCGAGGGCGAGGGCAGCGGAGACTTGGGGCTGGCCGGGGTGGCCGGCAGGGTTGGTGGATTGGCTGATGGGTCCGCCGGTTGGCCTGTAGCCGTCTGCTCCAGCTTGGTCGGCTCGGGCACACTGGATTCGCTGGGAGCAGTGTCAGCCGCGGCCAGGCCTCCGGTGATCAGGCTGGCGGGCAGGATGATAGCCAGCAGGACACCGACCATGGTCGTCGACCGGCTGCGTGCGGACTTATGCCGAAGCGTAATGTGCATAATCCCTTCCCGAACACATGTAGTTCAATGACGAAATTCCCCTCGTTTCCAATGAACTACGTACCGGGAACAGCCCCGGCAGATAAAACCATGCTATCACCCGCATATCTGTGGGCCAACTCAAATGTCAATAGTGGGTTTCGCTCTTTTTCTTCCTAATATTCTAAAAATATCAATTGAGCCGACCAGCCTGATGTGGTCTATACGGAAGGCGGTTCCATTAAATACTGATGGATGCATGCCGGCTATGCTATTGCCGATTGCCTTTGGCATCGTGTATGACCTCGGCCCTATAGGCTTGTAGGTGATTCTGTCATTTGTGTTGCTAGCGCTCGTCTTTTTGGGCAGTGAAGTCATTTGCCAATTGAAAGTCATACACGGTCACAACGGTCACGCATTAGGACGCTAGGGACGCTTGATCGCATATAACAAAACTCCAGCTTTTTAATCAGGGGCTTTGAGGTGGGGTGGCTAACGCGGCTCGAACGCGCGACCTCCTGAACCACTATTGTGGGCATTGAACCAGATCAAATGGATGCATGTGTGGCTT
>NZ_NPOR01000005.1:0-24641 GCF_003688325.1 Bifidobacterium sp. wkB338 | reverse complement strand
AGGTTCAAAGCTGACGACGGGTCTGAGTTTCCCGATTGGGAAGAGAGAACATCTGTCGAATTGTGCAGTCGAATGATTGGTGGCGGTACGCCATCAACTAGCAATACCGGCAATTACAACGGTGATATTTCTTGGATTTCATCTTCCGATTTGGATGTCGACAACATCACAACAGTTCGTAGAACGCGATTTATCACAGAGGGAGCTGTTGCAAATTCGGCTACGAAAAAAGTAAAGCCCGGTTCAATCGCTGTAGTTCTTCGTGTTGGCGTTGGAAAAGTTGCGCTTTTGGATCGCGAAACGTGTACTAGTCAGGATTTTATTAGCTTGGAAGATGTCACGGGCGATACAAAGTTTATTGCATACATGCTGTCTGCACGAATGCAACGAGAAGCCGTTCGAACCCAAGGGACTTCCATTAAAGGTATTCCTGCAACAAGATTTAAAGAGCTGACTTATCGCATGCCATCGTCCATTATCGAGCAGCGCAAGATTGCCGACATGCTCTCGACCGTCGACAACGTCATCGTGGTACAGCAGGCCGAGGTGGACGCATGGGAACAGCGCAAGAAGGGCGTGATGCAGAAGCTGTTCAGCCAAGAGGTCAGGTTCAAAGCTGACGACGGGTCTGAGTTTCCCGATTGGGAAGAGAGAACATCTGTCGAATTGTGCAGTCGAATGATTGGTGGCGGTACGCCATCAACTAGCAATACCGGCAATTACAACGGTGATATTTCTTGGATTTCATCTTCCGATTTGGATGTCGACAACATCACAACAGTTCGTAGAACGCGATTTATCACAGAGGGAGCTGTTGCAAATTCGGCTACGAAAAAAGTAAAGCCCGGTTCAATCGCTGTAGTTCTTCGTGTTGGCGTTGGAAAAGTTGCGCTTTTGGATCGCGAAACGTGTACTAGTCAGGATTTTATTAGCTTGGAAGATGTCACGGGCGATACAAAGTTTATTGCATACATGCTGTCTGCACGAATGCAACGAGAAGCCGTTCGAACCCAAGGGACTTCCATTAAAGGTATTCCTGCAACAAGATTTAAAGAGCTGACTTATCGCATGCCATCGTCCATTATCGAGCAGCGCAAGATTGCCGACATGCTCTCGACCGTCGACAACGTCATCGTCAAGGCGAAGGCTGAGCTGGCGAAATGGCAGGAGTTGAAGAAGGGCCTGCTGCAGCAGATGTTTGTTTAGATCCGACCACGCCCGTCGTCGTCGCGATGGCGGGCGTTTTCTTTAGTCCGGTAACAAATAAAGGGGGTTAGTAATTTGGCTGCAGGAAGAAAACCGAGCTGAACGACAACAACCTCCCAATCGCGTATTACCGGTTCTCGTCGCACTCGCAAAACGAGGCGAGCATCGAGCAGCAGCGTGAGCTCGCCCACCAGTGGGCGGACGCCTATGGGTTGACCATCGTAAAGGAGTACGAGGACGCGGCCATATCCGGTACGACGGACGCGCGCCCGGGGTTCCGGCTGATGCTGTCGGAGGTCGCCAAGGTCAGGCCGCACATGCTCATCATGTGGAAGACCGACCGTCTGGGGCGCGACAAGTACGTGCTGGCAATGGCCAAGAAGACCATACGCGAGGCGGGGTGCGAGATCCACCTGCTGGCAGAGAACATCCCGACGGACGGGCCCGAGGCGGTGCTCATCGAGGGCCTGATGGACTCCATGGCCGAGTACTACAGCCGGCAGCTGTCGTAGAACATTCAAAGGGGCATGGACTACAACACCGAGCACGCGCTGTACAACGGCCACAAACTGTTCGGGTACGGAGTGGACAGGTCGACGAAGAAGTACGTCGTGGACGCGGACATCGCGCCCTTCGTGTGTCGCATGTTCGACGAGTACGCTGCGGAGCGGTCGATGCAGTCGATAGCCGACAAGCTGAACGCCGAGGGGCTGCGCATGACGAGAGGCGCGAAGTTCGGCGTGAAGACGCTGAACAGGATACTCAAGAACCGTGCCTACATTGGCGAGTACCGCCACGGCGACGTCACGGTCGAGGACGGCATGCCCGTGCTGGTCGATGAGGACACATTCGAGCTGGTGCAAAACAAGCGCCTCGGCAGGTACACAAGCAGCGAGGACACCGCTGCGAGTGCGTGCACACTCTGCAAGGTGTTTTGCGTACGAGCGCCACGAGGTAAAAGTAATACTACGACTCCGCCAGGCAGCGCAAGAAGCAGCGCCATCTACACAAGGCGCGCAAGAACGACCTCGAGAATATGGTGCTGCTCGCACTGCACAACATTGTCGGCGGCGAGGAGAGCAAGCCGTCCTTAAGTTGGACACGGCCAAGTACTACGAGAAGGAAAACCGTGACACGACTCAACTCGAGAGGCTTGAATTCTAATGCAAGGACGTCCAGAAGTCGCTCACACCTCGTCAAGGTCATCGAGAGGCAGATGTGCCCAGCAGCACAGTGAGGGAACGCCCGACAGCAGAAGTTTGCGCTGGGCGAGGCCATCGAGGCTAAAACATGCGCCTGGCGCAGTACGAGGATGAGCGCTGCATCCAGCCGTATTCCGACAGGTTCATGCACACTGACAAGCTGCTTGTAACGATGTAGTTCTCGGAAGATGACAGGTAGAAAATCATGTGAAGGGACTGGTTCCCGTTCGATGAGTATTGGAAGGACATCTTCCCTTTTGTTAAAGAGGAAACCGCCGAATTCAACTGCTTCTCCTTCAGCTTCTCGGCAGGTTTTTGTGGGTCATCTGAGAATCCGTTTACATTATCCTTTTTAGCAAATATCGACTGCTCAATTGTGACCACAGTGCGGCTCTCAATGATGCCATGGGGGGGGGGGGCTGATAGATCCTCATCATATTCGACACCTTCATTAGCCCAATTCCTTGAGTTCAACCAAACAATGAGTTCAATTAGAGGGATGGAGGAGAAGCATAAAATTAAGTGATTGCTTCTAAACTTGTTGCTACAATCCAGACTCACATCGACAGTCATACATCTGCGACCAGGAATCTGGATTAATATCACAATACTCTCACCAAGCATAATGATAGAAAATTACACAGAGATAAGCTTGCCATCCTGCAGCGTCAGCAAACGGTCAACCCGGGCAAGAACCGAAGGACGGTGAGAAACAATCAGGCAAGTACGGTCGCCCTTCCGCTCAATCAGCCTGGTCAGAACACGGCCCTCCAAGAGAGCATCCATGTTGCTGGTGGGCTCGTCTAGAAGCATGAATGGCGCCGAGCTCAAAAAGGCGCGAGCCAATGCTACCCGCTGCCGCTGCCCCTCGGACAGGTCGGAGCCGTTGTCAGCAAGCAGATAATCCAAGCCATCGGGCAGCTGGTCGATCAAATCATCCAGGCAGGCATCATGTGCCGCCTGCTCAATATCCGCCCTGCCGGCATCTGGCCGGGCCAAGGCGATGTTGTCCGCCAGAGTGAGGCTGAATATATAAGTGTCCTGGCTCACCAGAGTCTGCTGGGCGCGCAGGTCGGCGTTGCGAATAGTTTCTATAGGTAGGCCAGAAACGGTCAAATCCCCGCCGCTACGCTCCTGGAACCGCATCAGCAAGTCGATCAAGGTGGACTTGCCGACTCCATTGGCCCCCTGGATGCCGATCAACTCGCCAGGTTTGATGGAAAGATCCAGACCATCCAAAACCGAAGTCCGGCTACCAGAGCCACGCGAATCGTCTGTACCCGTGTCAGTCTTGCCAGCGTAGGAGAAGGAGACAGCCTTAGCATCCTCCCCAGTGAACTCCGTCAAGTGGTTCCCATGATCGGATTCCACCTCACGTACAGGCGGCTCCTTATCCAAAAGTGAGAAAACCCGCCGGGCAGCAGCCAGAGTAGGCTGCAGGCCAGCACCTAACCGGGCCACAGGTATCAAGGGAGCAAAGGAAGAGAGAAAGCCGGCCAGTCCGATCATCCCCCGGGCAGGATCCACCAAGCCCGCCGAACCTAGATGGCAGGCCATCAGTGTAAAGACTCCAGCGCAGATCAGAGTGACCACGTTGGTGACCATATCGTTGGCAATGGTCCGCCTAGAGGTGCGCCCGCGGGCATCCAGCATCTGGTCCGTAGCGGCTCCCACCCGGCGACGGGTATTCCCCAGAGCCCCAAGCCCCGCCAGTTCGGTGCGGCCCTGCAGGGTCTCCAGAAGCAGAGAGTGCAAATTGGCCTGGGCTGTCCGCTCCTTCATGGCTACCTTGAAGGTAGGCCTTGCGCTCAGGATGGGGATGAGAAGGCCGACGATCAGGTAGGAGACCAGGGCGGCCAGGCCCATCCAGGGCGAGAGCCAGGTGAGTAGGGCCAGGTTGGCCAAGGAGGTCACTAGAGCGATGGCGATGGGTGAAAGGGTGTGAGCGTAGAAAATCTCCAGCAACTCGATGTCATTGGTGATCACCGTCACCATGTCTCCGCGCGCCTGGTCCCGCAGGCCGGCCGGGGCCAGGGACCGCATCTTGTCGAAGACCGTCGTTCGGATGTCACGAAGCATGCTGAAGGCCATCTCGTGGTTGTAGTACTGCTCCCCATAGGCCATGACCCCCCGGCTGAGAGCAGTCAGAACCGCCACCAGGGCCCAGACGACCCACTGGCCACTCAGCGGCGGCCAGTCTGTGACCAGACCGATCAGGGCCGCTGCGGCTGCCATCATGCTCCAAACAGCAAAGAGGTGGCCCAGGCTGCCGCAGAGGATGGCCTTGCCCTCTGTACCAGCCAGAGGCTTCATCAGCCGAGCCATGCGGCGCATCATCGCCAGATTGCTCGTCGTCTGCTGCATGTCGTCACTCCCCGTCCTCATACTGGGCCTGCTCCTTCCACTGAGCGGCAAATCCGCCCCCAGCATCCATCAGTTCACGGAAACCGCCGCACTCCACCAGACGACCCTCCTGCAGGAAGAGGATGGAATCAGCATTGCGGACCCCAGCCAGGCGGTGGGTGATGGTCAGGACCAGGGACTCCTTGCCCAGCGCATCCATTAGGGCAGCCAGGGTGGCATCATGCTCGCGATCCACGGCGCTGGTGGCCTCGTCGAAGATATAAAACGAAGATCGGCGCAAGAGCCCGCGGGCAATGGACAGACGCTGCCGCTGCCCTCCGGAGAGGTTGCCTCCCTCAGGATCGATTTGAGCGTCCAGCCCGCCCTTGCTTTGGACCAGACCGGTCAGACCGCCCTGATCCAGCGCGTCCAGCAGCTCCCAATCCGAGTAGCCCAGTCCGGCCGGATCGAGATTCGATCTGATGGTCCCGGTAAAGAGATGGTCGGTTCCCCGAACCACGGTCTGCAGGCCGACCAGGTCCTGGCGCGACAGATTGCTGATCTGGCGCCCGCCGATGGTCAGCTCTCCGGCATATCCCTGTAAGCGTCCGGACAGCAGGCCCGCCAAGGTGCTCTTGCCGGAGCCCGAGGCACCGACCAGCCCCACATGCCCCTTGGCAGGTAGGTCGAAGTTCAGATTGGTCAGGGCCTGGAAGCCATCAGGATAGGTGAAAGTCAGATTGCGAGCGTTGATGCCCGGCGAATCGTCGCCAGACATATCCACCTGATCTGCCTGATCTGAGCTTGATCGCACCGAACCGGTATTCTGTCTCATCGCATCGGCAGAACTCGATGCAGGAATATCGGCAGAACCTGGTGCAAGAATTTGGACAGCACCAAAAGCTGACTTCGAGGCAGATCCCCGCGCAGGCATTCGGACAGCATCCAAAACAGGTTTCAAAGCAGATCCCGATGCAGAAATTCGGACAACGTCCGAAGCTGGTTTCAAATCAGATTCCGATGCAGGTTCCGAGTCAGATTCCCGAACTGCTCCCTCTGATGCTTCAAGACTCGCTTCCGGAACCGCTTCCCCGGATGCCTCCGGAATCGTTGCCGGAACCTCTTCCGGCGCCACTTTCTTGCGTGACTCAGGAGTCGTCCCCGGAGCCGCCAACTCCCCGTCGCTCCCCTGCCGCGCCTGGAGAATATCGTCGATGGCCTTGCCCTGCTTGATGGCGACCATGCCGGAATGCATCATATAGACCAGCTGCCGCTCAGGTGCAAAGAGCCGAACCCCAGCCAGGGCGACAACCAGGCAGGACAGCACTCGAGAGGGCCCACCCTGCCCGATCAGGACCGTCGCTGCAACCGCCAAAATAAGACTGGTGTAGATAACCACGTCGGCCTTGATCAGCGAGCGCAGCTGGCCGCCCAGAACCCCCATGGTTATCCGGCGGAACCCTTCGGACTCCTCGGCCAGATCGTCGGCCTGTCGCTGGTCTGCCCCGAAGATCTTCAAGGTGTTGAGCCCCCTCAGGGCATGCTCGAAGTGGACACCGACCTTGTCGTACTTGCGCAGCTGACCCAGCTGAATCTTGATGTTCTCGCCCATGGTGGGCTTGGAGGCCAGGGGCAGGGCCACCATGCCGATCACGACAATCCCCGCAGCCAGGGGGCTGACAGGCAGGAGGACGGCCAGGGTCACGATCAGCATCAGGGCGGTCTGGACCAGGGCCGGAATGTAGGCCGTGAAGTAGGAGACGACCGACTTGACCCCCTCGGTCGAAAGCCTGGCCAGGGTCTGCGCCGGAACGCCCAGGTCTTCCTCCTGCCGATTGGGGTCGAACACGGATAGGTACAGGGCCTGGGAGAGCGCCTTGCCCATCCCATCAGCCAGCCGGGCGCTGACGGATCTGGCGATCGCCTGGGTCAGGAACCGAACCAGGATCAGCCCGCCTATCAAGGCCGCCAAGGGCCAGGGCCGATTAGGCACCCAGGCAAGGGCATGAGGAACAGCCAGGCCGAGGGAACGGCCCACGGCCGCGATGGCTACCGGCAGGAGGAGCACCTCCGCCAGCGCGCCGATCGTCTGCAGGAGGGCCAGCAGGAGGCTGGCACCCATCCTGGCTCCCGGTAGATGAAGTAGTCGCTTGCTGATCATGCCTTTCCTCCGTGCCGCCTTTCTGATACGCCCCTCTCAGTGGACACTAACAAAATCCACGCGCGCCAGGCAATACCCTTATTGTGAAGCCCTGGCAAGAGCTGGCAAGAGGCATAAAAAAATATCATTTACTTTCCCTCCCGGCCCTCCTAAACTTGACGGCACAACCTGAAATCGGCGGATATGGCCTAGGGCCGAGCGACCGCCACCCGGATGGGAGCGATCCTTTATGAAAGCACTGAAGACAAAAGACCTGGTCAACGTCGGCATTTTCACGGCCCTCTACTTCGTCAGCATGGCGGTGGGCAACTTCATCACCGTCTTCCTAGCTGGCCTGGTCATGCCCGGCCTGTCCTCCCTCTTCATTCCCGCTGTGGTGGGGCTGGTCTCCGGCCCGGTCTACATGCTGATGATCCGCCGCGTGCCCAGGTTCGGGGCCATCACCATCGTCGGCGTCATCATGGGCCTCTTCCTGCTGGTCTTCGGCCACTTCGCCCTCTCCTTCATCCCCTACGCCTTCTGCGGCCTGCTGGCTGACCTGGTTCAGTCCTCGCTCAGGGAGAGCCGCCCCAACCTGGCCCGCTACCTGAGCTACGTCATCCTCACTTTCGGCTGCACCGGCCCCGTCCTGCCTCTTTGGTTCATGAAGGACGCCTACGTGGCCAGCCTGGTCCGCCGCGGCAAGAGCCAGGAGTACATCGACGGGGTCTTCGCGCCCATCACCGGAGCCACCTTCCTGATCTGCATTCTGGCCACCCTGATCGGCGCCTTGCTCGGGGCATGGATAGGCGCCCGGATCGTCGACAGGCATTTCAACCGGATACCCGCCAAGCAATGAGGCCCATCTCCATCTACACCAGATTCCTGCTGGTCATCTTCGCCAACGCCCTGATTTTCGTCACCCTCCCCACTCCGCTGGTCCTGGCCATCAACATCTACTTCTGCAGCTTCCAGGTCATCGTGGGCAGGGTCAGGAAGGGCCAGGCCTGGCTTCTGGTCTGTCTGGTCTTCGCCTTGGGCGCCTCCCTGGCCATGGTCTTCCCCGAGAATCTGCCGGGGCATTACCTGCTCTTTCTCTTCGTCGGCGTGGGCAGGATCCTCCCCCTAGTGCTGGTGGCGGCCTTCATGATGGGCACCACCAAGGTCTCGGAGCTGGTCTACCTGCTGCGCAAGATCCACGCCCCCCAGTGGCTGGTCATCCCCGTCAGCGTGCTCTTCCGCTTCTTCCCGACCGTCAGGCACGACTATGCCCAGATCAGACGGGCCATGAAGTTCAGGGGGATCGCGGTCACCACCGGCGACATGGTCCGGCATCCGATGCGAACCATGGAGTACATCTACGTTCCCCTGCTCAACAACGCCACCAATGTGGCCTCCGACCTGACCTCGGCCGCCCTGACCAGGGGGATCGGCGACCCCGGACCCAAGACCTCCATCCAACGGATTGCCTTCACCGGACTGGATGCGCTCATGTGCGCCCTGGGCCTGGTTCTTATGGGATGTGGAGCCTATGTTGCAATGTTCCAGGCTTAGCTTCACCTACGAGGGCGCCAGCCAGCCATCCCTCAAGGCGGTTTCCTGCCGGATGGGCCAAGGACGGCTGACCGTGGTCACCGGGCCGAGCGGTTGCGGCAAGACCACTCTGTCCAGGGTCATCAACGGCCTGATCCCCGAACTCTACGAGGGCAAGCTGGAGGGAGAGTGCCTGATCGGGGGCGAGCCCACCACGGCCCGACCCATCTACCGGCTTTCGGAGCAGGTGGGATCGGTCTTCCAGAACCCCAAGACACAGTTCTTCACCACCGACGTCCGCAGCGAGCTGGCCTTCCCCCTGGAGAACACCGGTGTCCAGCCGGAGGCCATCCGGGAGCGCATAGACCAGGTGGCCAACCTCTTCGGCATCACCCCGCTCATGGACCGGGACATCTTTTCCCTTTCCGGGGGTGAGAAGCAGATGATCGCCATCGCATCCTCCTGCATGATGGACCCGCAGATCCTGGTCATGGACGAGCCCTCCGGCAACCTGGACGTCGAAGCAGTGGCCGGCCTGGCGCAGATCCTGGGCCGCTTGAAGGACCGGGGCCTGACCATGGTCCTGATCGAGCACCGCCTCTACTACCTGGACGGCCTGGCCGACGACTTCCTGGTCATGAAGGACGGCAGGCTGGCAGAGCACCTGACCCCGGCCGCCATGAGGGGGCTGGATGCCCCGAGTCGCCAGGCCATGGGGCTACGAGCCTTGACCCTGGATGCGGGCCAGGACGCGAGCGCCCCAGCCAGGGTCATCAGCGAGAAGACCCCCGACCTGCTGCGGGTCAGGAACCTGACCTATGCCTACCATCACGACCAGCCTCCTGCCCTGGATGTGGACGACCTGACTCTGTCCAGCAATGACATCACCGGCATCATCGGCCGCAACGGTGCCGGCAAGAGCACCTTCGCCTCGGTCCTGACCGGACTGCTCAAACCTGGCGACAGGTCGGAAATCAGCCTGAATGGGACCAAGCAGACCGCCAGGGAGCGCGTCGAGGACTCCTACATGGTCTTTCAGGATGTCAACTACCAGCTCTTCAGCGAGACCGTGGAGGGCGAGATGCTCCTTGGAGCCAGTCGGACCGACCTCTTCGAGGAGGTGGCACGAAAGCTGGACCTGGAGCGGCTCCTGGGCCGGCACCCCAACACCCTCTCCGGCGGGGAAAAGCAACGGGTGGCCATCGCGGCCGCCATACTGTCGGGCAAGCGCCTGGTGGTTCTGGACGAGCCCACCAGCGGCCTGGATCTGCTCCACATGAACCAGGTGACCGCAATGATCCGCTACATGCGCTCCCTGGGGGTCATGGTGATCGTCATCTCGCACGACCAGGAGTTCCTGACCCAGACCTGCCAGCGGTTCATCACCTTCCGCCAGGGCAGGCCGGTCAGGGACAGCCGCAAACTGGGTAACCTCCTGCAAGCCCTCTGAGCCTCCGAGCCCTTGCAGGGTCCGTGAATATGTCGCCGACTTGCAGGCGGTTCTCCTGTGTTCCGGACCCCGCGAACGTATACAGTAGTGGGGAAAAGAGCATCAGGGGGCGTCCCTCGCGTCGGACGGCCCCGCCGCACAGCCAGGGTTACGAGAGGGCATGATGGGCTATATCGACGTCATCGGAGAGACGAAACGGTATGTGACCGGCGAGACGACCATCGTGGCCAACAACGACGTCACCTTCTCCATCGAGAAGGGCGAGCTGGTGGTCATCCTCGGCGCCTCGGGAGCGGGCAAATCGACCGTGCTGAACATTCTGGGCGGCATGGACACCTGTAACGAGGGCCAGGTGATCGTGGACGGGAAGGATATCGCCGGCTACGACGCCCGGCAGCTGACCACCTACCGCCGCTACGACGTGGGATTCGTCTTCCAGTTCTACAACCTGGTGGCCAACCTGACCGCCAGGGAGAACGTAGAACTGGCCTCGGAGATTGTGGACGATGCCGCCGATCCGGTCCAGACCCTGGTCGACGTGGGCCTGGGCGACCGGATTGACAACTTCCCTGCCCAGCTTTCCGGCGGCGAGCAGCAGCGTGTGGCCATCGCCCGGGCCGTGGCCAAGAACCCCAAGATCCTGCTCTGCGACGAACCCACCGGGGCCCTGGACTACCGGACCGGCAAGCAGGTGCTTCGCATCCTCCAAGACCAGTGCCGCAAGAATGGCGCTACCGTGGTCATCGTCACCCACAACGCGGCCATCGCCCCCATCGCCGACAGGGTCATCCGTATGCACGACGCCCGGGTTCAGGCCGTGCAGACCAATGACAGCCCCGAAGACATCGAAAACGTGGAGTGGTGAGGATGCAGCCCGTCAGGAAGGTGCTCTGGCACGACATCCGGGTCTCCCTGCGCAAGTCCCTGGGACGGTTCATCTCCATCGTCTGCCTGGTGGCGCTGGGCTCCTTCGCCCTGGTCGGGCTGAGCGTGACCGGACCGGACATGCGGCAGGCTGGCAACGCCTACCTGTCCGACCACCATCTGGCCGACCTGATGGTCATCAGCAGCTACGGGCTCGACCAGGAGGACCGGGATGCCATCGACACCGCCCCCGGCAACTCGGGAATCGAATACGGGTATCTGAAGGATGTGGTGCTCAAGGGCACCGACAAGAGCCTGCGCATCTACTCCGCCCCCGACAGGATCTCCACCTATGAGCTGGTCGATGGATCCATGCCGACCAGACCCGACCAGATAGCGGTCGACACGGCCCTGGGTGAGAGCCACCCCATCGGCAGCAGCATCCAGGTGGATGAGAAGGCCGACCAGCTGGGCAGGAAGGTCTTGAGACACCACAGGCTGCACGTGGTGGGCACGGTCAGGTCGACCGAGATCCTGAGCAAGGTCAACATGGGCCCCTCCACAGCCGGATCCGGATCCCTGGACTCCTACGCAGTGACCACGCCAAAGGCCTTCGACTCGGACGAGTACATGATCGCCCGCCTGACCTTCAAGGATCTGGACCGAATCAGGGACCACTATTCCGACCAGTACATCCAGGCCCTGCAAACCCACAAGGACGACCTGAACCGGATCCTGTCAGGACGCCCCGCCGCCAGGCTGAACGCCATCAAGGCCCCCCTAAAGAAGAAGCTGGACCAGGGGCAGGACCAGGTGAACCAGTCCAGAGACAAACTTGAGGGAAACCGGCAGCAGCTGGACCAGGCCAGGAAGGATCTGGACCGGGGTGGCCAGAGCATCCAATCCGCAAAGAACCAACTGGCCGCCAAGACGATACAGGCCCAGGCGGCCATCGACCAAGGGCAGCAGGAGATAGACCTGAGCTCGGCCGAGCTGGCTCGGAAGCAGAAGCAGTACCAGTCCTCCGCCAGCCAGGTGGCCCAAGGCAGGCAGCAGGCCGACCAAGGGCAGCAGGCCATCGACCAAGGGCAGGCCAAGCTTGATAGTTCCCGCCAGCAGCTGGTAGGCGGAAAGACCCAGGCAGACCAAGCCGTAGCCCAGGCCCAGGAAGCACAGAAGCAATGCAGACAGGGCATTGCACAGGTCACCGGCCTCATTCAGACCATCGACGCCCAGTTGGCCAAGCCCGGACTGACCCCCCAGCAGCAGGACGAGCTCAACCGCAGGAAGACCGGACTCCAGGCCCAGCTGACCGAGCTCAACCAACAGTCACCGCAAATCGACGCTCTGGCAGCCAAGGCCAAGGCGGGCCGCGATGCCTTCATGACCAACCAGTACACCCCCGGCATGTCCCAGATTGCGGCCAACCAGCAGACCCTGGACGCAAAGCGCCGGGAGCTGGCCCAGGCAAGGACCAAAGTTGCGGAGGGCGAGCGCCAACTGGCCCAGGGCAAGGCACAGCTTGACCAAGCCTCAGCTCAGCTGGGTCAAGGCGAGACCAAGATAGCCCAGGCCCGGCAACAGCTAGCCAGCAGCCGTGCCTCAACCCAGGGGCAGATCGACCAGGCCCAGGCCACTCTGGACCAGAAAACTGCGGAATACCAGACTAAGCTGGATAAGTTCAACAAGGAGAGCCCGGACGCCCAGAAGAAGATCGACGACTCCCAGAAGAAGCTGAACCAGGCGGCCGACCAGCTGAGCCGTCTGGAAAAGCCGGTCTACGCCCTGGACTCACGCCGTGAAGCGCCCGGCTCAGAGGGCTACAAGGTCTACGCATCCGTCTCCTTCATCGTGGACTCGCTGGCCAAGGTCTTCCCCTACTTCATGTATTTGGTTGCTGCCCTGGTCACCTTCACCACCATGACGCGTTTCGTGGACGAGGAGCGGATCAACGCCGGAACGCTCAAGGCCCTGGGCTACAGGGACCGGGATGTCATGGCCAAGTTCCTGGTCTATGGCGGGGCGGCCTCGGCACTAGGCGCCCTCCTGGGCATTATCACCGGCCACACCCTCCTGCCCTGGATTGTCTACCAGGCCTATGCCCATGCCTTCGACATGCCGCCCATCCACTACGGCTTCCACCTGCCCATAACTCTCCTGGCCTGCCTGCTGGCCTTCCTGAGCGCCGTGGTTCCGGCCTTCCTGAGCGCCTGGCGGGAGCTGCGCGAGAAGCCGTCGGCCCTCCTCCTGCCCAAGCCCCCCAGCGCCGGATCGAAAATCTTCCTGGAGCGCATACCCCTGATCTGGAACCGGCTCAACTTCACCCACAAGGTCACCGCCCGGAACATCTTCCGTTACAAGCAACGGATGCTGATGACCATCTTCGGTGTCTGCGGGTCAGTGGCTCTCCTGATGGCAGGATTCGGTGTGCAGGGGTCCATCTCGGCCATCAACGAGCACCAATTCGGCCAAGTCATTCGCTACGACCTGATTGCTGCCGAGAACAGCCAGGCAACCACCGACCAGCGTCAATCCATCAAAAAACGGCTGGAAAAGCCCGATGTGAGCCGTTCCCTGAACGTGCGTTACGAGGAGATGAGCAAGACAGCCGGCCACAACGCCGACAAGCAGTCCATCACCATGATCGCGCCGGCCAACGCCGAGCACCTGGACGACTTCATCCGCATAAACACCCGGTCTGGGCACAAGCCCCTGAACCTCAAGGGCGACGGTGTGATCCTCTCCGAGCGAATCGCTCAGCTGACAGGGACCAAGACCGGCGACAGAATCACCCTGCAGGATTCAGGTGGCAGGAACAGAACCATGCGGGTGGACGGCATCTGCGAGATGTACCTGGGGCACTTCGTCTTCATGAGCCCATCGGCCTACAGGACCGTCTTCCACCAGGACTTCTCGCCCAACGCCCACCTGGTCACCTTCATGGACTCCAGCGCGGAGAACACCAGAAGACAGGCCGCCTCCTTCATGCGGATCGACGGGATCCAGGGAGTGGTGCAAAACACGACTCTGATGAGCCAGATTGACACCGTGGTCACGTCCCTGAACATGATCATGCAGGTGCTGATCATCGTGGCCACCCTGCTGGCCCTGGTCATCCTCTACAATCTGACCAACCTGAACGTGGAGGAGCGGATCCGCGAGCTGAGCACCATCAAGGTGCTGGGCTTCTACGACCGCGAGGTGACCATGTACATCTACCGGGAGACCATCCTCCTGTCGGCCATCGGCGTCCTGGCCGGGTACGGGTTCGGGGCCTGGCTGCACCACTACATCATCACCACCGTCCCTCCGGACAACGTCCTCTTTGACCCCTCCATCAGCTGGGTGGCCTTCGTCGTGCCCCTGGTCATGATCACTGTCATCACGGCCGGACTGGGTTGGATGGTCAACAACAAGCTCAAGCACGTGGACATGCTCGAGGCTCTCAAGTCGGTGGACTAGGCCATATCGGCATTTACCCATGCTCATGGCGTAAGCTGGCACTCCAAGAGTCCATAAGTCCATGCCATCGAGCCATTGAGAATCCAGAAAGCGGAGGACGACGGTGCTGCAGATCGAACACATCTCCAAACAATACAAAACAGGGGACTTCGTCCAGCAGGCCTTGAATGATGTCAGCGTCAACCTGCGCGACAACGAGTTCGTGGCCATCCTGGGCCCCTCCGGCTCCGGCAAGACCACCCTGCTCAACATCATCGGCGGGCTGGACCGCTATGACCAGGGCGACCTGATCATCAACGGCACCTCCACCAAAAAGTACAAGGACCGGGACTGGGACTCCTACCGCAACCACACCGTGGGCTTCGTCTTCCAGAGCTACAACCTGATCCCCCACCAGAGCATCCTGTCCAACGTTGAGCTGGCCCTGACCATCTCCGGCGTACACCGGCAGGAGCGGCGGGAGCGGGCCAGGAAGGCCCTGGAGCAGGTGGGGCTGGGCCAGCACGTGAACAAGCGACCCAACCAGCTCTCGGGCGGGCAGATGCAGCGGGTGGCCATCGCCAGGGCCCTGGTCAACAACCCCCGCATCCTCCTGGCTGACGAGCCCACCGGAGCCTTGGACTCCGAGACCTCCATCCAGATCATGGACCTACTCAAGGAGGTGGCCCAGGACCGGCTGGTGGTCATGGTCACCCACAACCCGGAGCTGGCCCACCAGTACGCCACCAGGATCGTGGAGCTGCACGACGGCTCCGTGATCAGCGACTCCGACCCCCTGCCCGACGACCAGGTACCCATCCGCCGCGCCCGCCACCGCACCTTCGGCAAGGCCTCCATGGGGTTGCTGACATCCTTGTCGTTGAGTTTCAACAATCTTCGGACCAAGAAAGCCAGGACTGCACTCACAGCCTTCGCCGGATCCATCGGCATTATCGGCATCGCCTTGATCCTGTCCGTATCCACCGGAGTCAACCGCTACATCGACAGGGTGCAGCGGGAGACCATGACCTCCTACCCCATCACCATTCAGGAGCAGTCCTTCGACCTGAACAAGATAGTGGACTCCGCCCAGGAATCCCAGAAGGAGGCCAAGGCCCACAAGAATCTCAAGGCCATCCAGCCGGACGACTCCAGCATCAAGGGGGCCTCCAGCCTTACTAGCAGCATCACCCAGAACAATCTGACAGACTTCAAAAAATACTTGGACAACCCCAAGAGCGAAATCCACCAGTACGTGGGGTCCGTCGGCATCCAGTACTCCTACGCCACCAAGTTCTCGATCTTCGGGCACGATCCGGACGGCAAGCTGGTCTCTGCGGACAAGGTGACCATGAGCGGGCAGGACGATGCCAGCTCCACCGCCAGCCAGATGGCCACGGCCAACACCGACAGCGACATGGGCGATATCCAGTCCATGCAGATGTCCTATCTGACCGGCAAGACCGAGAAGAACAAGGCCCCGGAGATCTTCGGCGAGATCATGCCGGGGGCCGATGCCAAGACCACCATCAGCAAGGTGGTGACCGACAACTACCAGGTGGTGAACGGCACCTGGCCCAAGGCCAAGGACCAGGTGGTCCTGGTGCTGGACAAGAACAACCAGATGCCCGTCACCAGCCTCTACAAGCTGGGCATCCTCCCCTCCAGCCAGTACACCGACATGATGAACAAGCTCAACAGCGGCCAGGAGGTCAAGGTAGACACCAAGCCCATCGAATACGCCAAGGCCATGGACCAGAAGCTCTCCCTGGTGCCCGCTGCTGACCAGTATGCCAAGGGGACCGACGGCCACTACCACTACATCGGCGACAGCACCGACCAGATGACCAAGGCCGCCGACCAGGGTCTGCAGTTGCACATCGTCGGCATCGTTCGCCCCAACCAGGGGGCCAAGGCCACGCCACTCAAGGTGGGCGTCGGGTACACCCGCCAGCTGACCGATTACCTGATTGACCAGGCCAAGACCAGCCCCATCGTCACCGACCAGGAGGCTGACCAAGGCCACAGCGTCCTCAACGGGATGGCCTTCGCTCCCTCCGACGATGCGGCCAAGGCCAACGATGCCAAGGCCTACATCGCATCCTTGGGCGTTAGCCAGAAGGCCAGCATGGCCCAGGAGATCATGAAAGGCTCGGCAGCCATGGCCGGCCAGGAGGCCCAGAGCCGGGCTGGGGCCGCTGCCAGAGCCCAAAGTTCTGCAGGCATCCCCACGGGGGCCTCAGCTGAGCAACAGACGGCCCAGGCCTTCGACCAGTACATCGCCACCGCCCCGCAGGACGCCCTGGTCGCCATCTACAACCAGTACGTCTCCACAGGCACCTACGCCGACAACCTGAGCGACTTCGGCCTGATCTCCCGGGACGCCCCCTCCCGCATCAGCATCTACACGGACAGTTTCGAGAACAAGAATTCCGTGGGCGACTCCATCAAGCACTACAACGACAAGGCTGCGGAGAAGAACAGGATCGTCTATACCGACTACGTGGGCCTGATGATGAATTCAGTCACCACCATCATCAACGTCATCACCTACGTGCTGATAGCCTTCGTCGGTGTCTCGCTGGTGGTCTCCTCCATCATGATCGGCATCATCACCTACATATCGGTTCTTGAGCGGACCAAGGAAATTGGCATCCTGCGCGCTATGGGCGCCTCCAAGCGGAATGTCTCCAACGTCTTCAACGCCGAGACCGGCCTCATCGGGCTTCTGGCAGGCCTGCTGGGGGTAGGCATCACCCTGCTGCTGATCATTCCGGCCAACAGCATCATGCATCACTTCATGGGCACTACCGAGGTGAATGCGGCCCTGCCTGCTTCAAGCGGGATAGCCTTGGTCATTCTGAGCGTGGTCCTGACTCTGATCGGCGGCCTGATCCCCTCACGGAAGGCAGCCAAGCAGGATCCCGCCACCGCCCTGCGCACCGAGTGAGACAGTGGCATTGGGTGACACCGGCAAAGAAGTGAATTCCCGCACAGTAGGGCCCTAAGGGCGGTCCCTCTTTACTCGGGAATGCCATAATGAACCCCGTGAATGAGCAACCCAATCAGATGACAGATCAACAGAACAGACAGCCCCTCTTCCCCGGGCGGGCCTTCATCAGCACCGTCCTGGACGTGGTCGAGAGCAAGAAGACCATGAGCGGCGCCCTGACCGGCAAGTACATGCAGCGGGCCACCATGGCGGGCCTTTTTGTGGGCATTTTCTTCACGGCCTTCTTCGTCATCATGGGCCAGGCCGGCCAGAACCCCGCCGACCACGGCCTGATCATGGCAGGCCGGGTCCTGGCGGCGACCACCTTCGGCTGGGCCCTGGTCCTGATCTACTACACCAACTCGGAACTGCTGACGTCCAACATGATGGTGGTCACCATAGGCGCCTATCACAAGCGCCTGGGCTGGCTGGCCTCCCTGAGGATCCTCGTCCTCTGCCTTCTGGGCAACCTGGTCGGAGCCCTGATCGTGGCCGTCATCCTGCGATTCTCATCCATCGTCAGCGGTCCCACCCTGGACCAGATGCTGGCGGCCGCGACGACCAAGATCGGCTACGTCTCCGGCGGTCCCATGGGCTTCGCTGACCTCTTCGTGCGCGGCATCCTGTGCAATTTCTGCATCAACATCGCCATGCTCATGGTCTACAACGGCAAGCTTTCCAACGACTTCACCAAGTGCATCATCATGGTCGTGGCCGTCTTCGTCTTCGCCTTCTGTGGGTTCGAGCACTCGATAGCGGATTCGGCCCTCTTCCTCATCCTGGGCGTCTTCGGGCGGGTCAACGCCTGGAAGGCAATCCTGGTAGTCCTGGTGGCCATGCTGGGCAACTACATAGGCGGTGGCATTCTGATTGGTCTGAACTTCGCCACAATGAACGACGAGCGCCACTTCAAGGCCTGAGAGCTTTCCCGTCAGCCGCCATCCACCTGCTCATCTTGGTTTTATACGCGCCTACGAGCCTGAGCGAAGACACCCATCATGGAAAACTCGAAAGCCTATGTATAAGCAGAAAACGAAGATTCCTGATGAGCGAGACTGAAACGGCAGCCAACAAATCCCTGGTGCAGAAGTTCTACGGCCAGGTCTTCACTCAGGGAGATACCAGCAATATCGACTCATGTGGGACTACTACATTCAGCACAACTCAACCTGCGCCGACGGGAAGGCTGGTTTCCTGGAGTCCATCAAGGGCTTCCTGTCCCTTGGCCCGCAAATCGTGATCAGCAGGCTAAACAGCGAGGACGACATGGTCCATGTCTTCTTCAAGTGCACGCTGAAGAACGGCCATACCAGCGAGGTTTGCGATATCTACCGGCTGCAGGGCGGCCAGCTGGCTGAGCACGGAAACATCATCGAGCACAACGTGAAAGGCGTACAATCCCGCAACAGCAACGGTCTCTTCTGACCTCCAGCGGTAATAAGAAAGAACGAAAACAAAGCAGGCAGGGAGACGCCGCAACCGCTCCAGGATACGGATACCTCTTTTAAGCTGAGTCCAAAATCCTCCTCAACCATCCAAACGCCTGCAACATTGATATGTTGAGCCAAGACCAATCCAGCTGCTTCAGTGTCGTTTTGCTGACATTATAATCGCAGTCTGCTCGACAATCCGTTGATGTGGAAGAGAACCCACTCATACACTCATGACTTTCTTCACAATGGTCCAGGCCTCCCGGGCTTCTCTTCGGCATTCTGTCGGCAGCCGTCACCGCCCTGGTCTCCGGCCTGTTCGAGCGTGGTTCCCAGGCTCTGATTGATCGCCGCCACCAGCGCTGAAAGCATAGGATGCTGACCGGCAACCAAGCTGAGCCTGATAACGCTGATTGCGTGATTTTGACGACAAGGTCTTGCATTGGCAGGCATTGACGGCCAGAATGTCAAAATGACCTTAGCAAATTCACAGAAAACCTCGGCCACGAATTCGGCCGACAATCCCACCATACGGACCTTGCTTGAGCGACGCTCCATCCGCGGATTCACCGACGAGCCGGTTGACGACCAGACCGTCGCCCTGCTGGAGCAGGCGGCCCAGCATGCAGCGACCAGCCGGTATTTCCATGAATGGTCGGCCATCAGGGTCACTGATCATGATGAGGCGCTTGCCATCGCCGATATGGCCCATCAGCACTATGTCGCCGAAGCTCCGCTGCTCTACATCTTCCTAGCCGACCAGCGTCGCAATGCAGATCTGGTTCGACGATTCGCCGATGATGTGGATCCCGATACCACCCTGCTCAACACCGGGTATGTTTTCCTGCAGTCGCAGAACGATGCGGTCTTGGCCCTGCACGCCATGGAGACCGCAGCCAACGCCTTGGGCCTGGGCGGAGTCATTCTGGGCAGCGTCATCAATGACACCAACAGATTGATTGATCTGCTCAAGCTGCCCAAACTGGTCTATCCGGTCTTGGGGCTTGCCATCGGCCACCCGGCCCAGGATCCAGATCCCAAGCCCAGGATGCCTCGTCAGGCGCAAATCTTCACCAACACCTATCAGAGGGCCGACGACGATGCAGATATGAAGGATGCCCTGGCTGACTTCGACCAGACGGTCACCCGCTATTATCGGGACATTCGGCACATGGACGATCCCCACCGCTCATTCAGCGCCATGATGGCTGACAAGGTTCGTAACCCTGCCTCCGGCCATGAACCCATGCTGGATTCGATCCGCCGACAGGGATTCGACCCAGCCTGCTAGAGCAACGAAATTGCTGCTAGCCAGTCAATCGTAATGGCCACCCGATAAGTTCACCTGCCTAGTCCACCAGCCTCGGGTGAATAGACGAAGTCCAATCGGCCCCAAACAGCGAGATCAGTGGAATCCAATCTTGCTGCTCGGGGCCGTCAGAATCAATCAGAATCAGCTTGGCAATCACCAAGAACGCTGGGGTTGCAGAGAGACAATGACTGCCTCACCTGCGACGAGGCTTGTACCCACGTTTGCGGCTGTGTGGTTTCAAAGCTCGCGAGGCAGTCCTCATACGCTGGTAGGAGCCCGGCTCATGGCTGGTCAGATGCCAGCTTCCGCAGTAATCACAACGGTAAACCCACAGAAGAACGTTGCGTTCGACCATGCTGCGGTCGGCGGCCTGCTGGGCCTTGGCCCAATCGTGATACATGATCTTGGACGTAGCAGCGCAACGTCGTGGGGTGAAATAATGCATGACAGCGTACGACTACCTCGCAACCAATCTGACTATCCTTCTGCGCACTTTTGCACTCATGACGCCCAATGCCCGATAAAGCAGGCCCTGCCAAATGACGCAAACCGATGATGCATGAAAATTGATGCAAGATCAGACTGGCAGAGCACAATCCTTCATAACCTGAAGCGGCAAGGGCAGAAACCGAACGAACGTGAGCGACCCTACAGCAGGCAGGGATCAGGGCAGGTCGTGACCGGCGCTCAGATAGAGGTCGTACCATTCCTGGGCGGTCAGATCCACATCTGCACCAGCTGCCATCTGGGTGATGCGTTCAGGATTCATGGATCCCAGGAGCACCTGTATGCCGGCAGGGTGCCGCAGAATCCAAGCCACTGCGATTGCACTCTTGGTCACTCCATGCTGCTTGGCCAGTTTGTCCAGCTCGGCATTGAGTTCGGGGTAGTGGGGATTGTCCAGGAAGACCCCGTCGAAGTATCCGGTCTGGAAGGGGCTCCAGGCCTGAATGGTCATGGACTTCAGCCGAGAATAGGCCAGAAGACCGCCATCGTGATCCAGGCTGGGATCGTCACCCATATTGACATGAATCTCCTGGTCGACCATGCCGGTGTGCCCCAGGCCGAACTGCAGCTGGTTGACCTCCAACCGCTGGCTTACCGCGCTCTGCAGCAGCTCCACCTGCATGGGGTTGACGTTGCTGACGCCGAAGTGCCGAACCTTCCCGCTGGACTGCAGTTCATTGAAGGCTTCAGCCAAATCGTCCAAGTCGACCAGGGTGTCGGGGCGATGCAGCAGCACGAAGTCGACATGGTCGGTCTGCAGATTGACCAGCTCTTCATCCAGGGCCTTCAGCAGATGATCCTTAGAGAAGTCATAGCGAGTGATCTGGTCGCTGTCCGGGTTGCGGAAAATGCCGAACTTGGTCTGGATGCCCACGCTGTCACGGTCTACGCTCAGATCCTTCAGAGCCTGCCCCAGGGCGCGGCTGCTGGCCCCGGCATGGTAGCAGTCTGCTGTATCAAAGAAGTCCACGCCCGCATTCATGGCCGTCTCCACAATGGTCCGCGCCTCCTCGCGGCTCTTCTGATCGATCCGCATGACCCCCAGGGCCACACGGGAGGCCCGGAATCCTGACCGGCCTAAATTCATGTATCGCACAATGTCCTCCTCGTAATTGACGTCTAGGCTCGAGTCTACCCGTACCAGCTACTTGTAGCCTTGTGCGGTTACTCCAGCAGGTTGCTGCGCAGGGCCTCCACCTGGTCCGGCCCGAACCCCAAAGCCTGACGCGCATAGGCGAAGACATCCCCGTAGGCCTCGACCATGGCTTCTTGGGCATGAGCCAGGTACTCTTTCTTGACGCAGAGCGCAATCTGCAGGGCGTCCAGTGAATCCTGGTCGAAGCCTTTGGCACGGAATTGGTCCAGCAGTTGATTGTTGGCCTCGACCCTCTCTTGGTTGGTCTTCAGATAGTCCGCAAATATCTGGTCGTCGTCCACCTCCAGCAGCCAGAGCACCAGTGCCGCGGCGAATCCGGTCCGGTCCTTGCCCGCAAAGCAGTGGAAAAGAGTGGCCCCCTGGGTGTTGTCCACGACGATGCGCAGAAACCTCCCATACCCCTGCTGGGCCGCAGGACTCATGACCAGGTCATGGTAAACATTCAGCATGTGCCCGTTGACCTGATCCGCCGAACCTATCGAGGCGAAATCGTCCAGGCTGGCGCTGTTGGTGCCGCTTTGCTCCAGCAGATCAATGTTGGTAAAGGTCACACCGTCGATCCGGTCGTCTGGACTTTCCTGTATCTCGAAAGGCCGGCGGAAGTCCACGACCTGGGTCACCTGGTAGCGGTCGACCAGTTCCCTCTTAGTGTCTTCATCTAGACCCACTAATTGCCCGGAGCGGATGAACTTATGGGGACGGACCAGACGGCCATGAATGGTCCGTATACCTCCCAGATCCCGAAAATTGGTAATGTTCATCGACGACCTCCTTAATATCCGCCCTGTCTCTAAGCCACCCCCGCCTCTATAAAAATCACAGGAGCCCGGTGTACCAGCGCGCAATCAACAAGCAACAAGCATTGCACCCAAGGTACCATCCCTGTTGCTATGCAGACACGCTATGGTTGGCGTCAAAAGCCTCTGTTGAGGGACTGGGTGGGTTTCTGTCACCGCTTTGCGGTGAGGGCTTGTCTGATGGGAGTGCTGCCTCCGACGATGTTGTAGATCCCGCCTACGGTCTGCGGCAGGTCGACGCAGTCGGCCAGGCATTGTGCCACATCGGAGATCGGTATGGGTCCGGGCCCGTCTGGCTCTACCTGAATGGCTCCGGTGCCCTTCTGCTCGGTCAGGCTGCCCGGCTCGATGATGGTGTAGTCCAGTCCGGAGCCGATCAGGTACTGGTCGGCCATGTTCTTGGTCACGTAGTAATCGGCGAGGGCATCAATGGCAGGCTTGACCTGGGGCTGCTCCCAGCGCAGCCAGTCGGCTGCATACATGGCCCCCAACATGACGTACCTGGTGATGCCGACCGCTTTGGCGGCCTCTATGGTCTTCATCGCTCCCAGGGCATCAATCTGGTTGATGTCCTTGCCTCGCGAACCAGCAGTGAAAACTACGGCGTCCGCATGCATCGTTCGGAATGAGTCGGTTATCCGGGAGAGCGGGTCATGCAGATCCAAGGTCGTAGGCTCCACCTGCTGGCTAGCCGGAATCTTCGAGGCTCCTCGTGCGCAGGCCACTACATTATGGCCGGCTTTGACCAGATCCTCCAGTGTCAATGCACCCACTCTGCCGGTAGCTCCTACAAGAATGATTCTTTTGCCCATGCTCATCCGCTTTCTTCGCCTATGTGTTTACGCGCCTGATTCGGCTGTTTTCATTTTAGGTGTCCTAGACAATAAACAACAGGTGGCAAAGTCAAGGTGGCAAAGCGAGCGACAGCTGCGGCATCAGGACTCCCGAAAATCAAATCGCAGACTGCCCAAGTGAAAGGCAACCTTACTTGTCCCGATTAACCGTGTTCCCTTGCTTGGCATGTGTCTTTATGCACTGAGGCTGGAACTTTCAAATATAGGTCTGAGACGGGTATAAAAAAGGGAGGCACCCTCAGGAACTGTCTCCTGAGGATGCCTCCCATATTTGCGTGTTGTGGCGGCGGTGTGCTACTCTCCCACACTCTTCCGGGTGCAGTACCATTGCCGTGCTGGGTCTTAGCTTCCGGGTTCGGAATGGGACCGGGCGTCTCCCCCAGGCCATGACCGCCGCGAATCTTCAATTCTGCCGACCCGTGCGGGGTCGGGGTGTCCTGGCGGCTTGGGGACCGGATGGTGGACGCGTGTCTCGTGTGTTCGATCGCCTGCGAATGTTCGTGCATATTGCCGCAGGCAGGCTTCGCAGCAGGTGTTGATGCCGCCACCCCTGTAAGGGGTGGGTGTTGTGTTGTCCTCGACCATTAGTGCCGGTCGGCTCCGCCCCTTGCGGGGTGTCCACGTCCGGTCTATCGACCATGTGTTCTGCATGGGGTCTTCAGAAGCCGCAAGGCTTCATGGAATCCTTATCTTGGAGGGGGCTTCCCGCTTAGATGCTTTCAGCGGTTATCCCATCCGAACGTAGCCAACCGGCCGTGCCGCTGGCGCGACAACCGGCATACCAGAGGTTCGTCCACCCAGGTCCTCTCGTACTATGGGCAGGGCTCCTCAAGATTCCAACGAGCGCAGAGGATAGAGACCAAACTGTCTCACGACGTTCTGAACCCAGCTCGCGTGCCGCTTTAATCGGCGAACGGCCGAACCCTTGGGACCTGCTCCAGCCCCAGGATGCGACGAGCCGACATCGAGGTGCCAAACCATCCCGTCGATATGGACTCTTGGGGATGATCAGCCTGTTATCCCCGGGGTACCTTTTATCCGTTGAGCGATGCCGCGTCCGTACGCCGGCACCGGATCACTATCTCCGACTTTCGTCCCTGCTCGACCCGTCGGTCTCGCAGTCAAGCTCCCTTGTGCGATTGCACTCAACACCCGATTGCCAACCGGGCTGAGGGAACCCTTGGGCGCCTCCGTTACTCTTTGGGAGGCAACCGCCCCAGTTAAACTACCCGCCAGGCACTGTCCCTGGCCGGGATGACCGGCCGAGGTTAGAGGCCAGATGAGGACAGAGCGGTATTTCACATTCCGGCTCCACGGATGCTGGCGCACCCGCTTCGAAGCCTCCCGCCTATGCTACACAGTCCGCACCTAACGCCAATACCAAGGTATAGTAAAGGTCCCGGGGTCTTTTCGT
>NZ_NPOR01000049.1:0-77008 GCF_003688325.1 Bifidobacterium sp. wkB338 | reverse complement strand
GCATTGAACCAGATCAAATGGATGCATGTGTGGCTTTAGAAGATACAATGACTGGCATCGCTTCTGCGGTCGCCTCTCGTGTCACCATCCTAACTTAAACTGGTTCTAACTCTGATGACAGGTCATCCGGCCCCCAGCTCGCCCCGTTCGATTCCTACCGAAGTGTGACCCCCCAACCATTGGGCGAGTAAATTCCAACGTCGCCGTTCTCAGCAGTAGTTTTGCTGCCGTGTGTTATCAGCATAGACGAGTGCTATATATTGCTTTGTAATAGATAAGTTAATGAGAAGAGCTCAATATTGGTATAGACCAATATTGAGCTCCGTTTTCTTTGCAGTATATGCTTTGAGTGTTGATTTGTATAAGGAATATTGCTCTATCGGTGCAAATGTCGTTACACCACCAAGCGAGCAGTAGAAACTATGATGTCCCTGATGTGAGTAACAAAACAGCGCGAAACCGTCATTGAGGAGTAACTATGTCGGGAAAAGCTTATCGATTATTTGTTTTTTCCACTGTGGCCCTTATATCTGTTGCTTTCTGTCTACTTGTTGCGATATCTCCCGCTAGGGCTCAAAGCATGTCCAGCGAGCAATCGACGGGGTACCCCAAGCCAGAGGCGGTTGGCTTTCACCATGCGGCGCTGGTATATGCTGATGACCAGTTGGACGAGCGAGCAGTTCTGCCTTTATTTAATCGTGTTGATAACACCGGTAAGCTCATTCCCAGAGCGTCCATGTTCGATGCGGCAGTTTTATTGCGTTTTACGATCAATGGGAAACAAACTGATTACGGTGCAACAACATTGTCGGATTGGCAGACGCTTATCAACCAGTGGTTTAGCACGGGTGGCCCTATTGATACCTTCGAAAAAGCTGCCGAACAAGCAGACTTGGCTGCACAAAATGCTGGAGCTCCTCAGCAATCTCGACGCTCGATTATAGTTATGATGCCGTGGATGAATCCCAGCGTCAACTCTTTCGGCCAAGTAAACGGCTCTGACCGCGATTTGTCGAGTGCCCAAGATCGGCAGGCTGTGGCCCAGTGGTTTGCCAGTACAGTGAGCCAACGATTTAGCCAAAAGCGCTATGCACATCTTGCTCTGTGGGGCTTATACAGGATGCGTGAAGACGTTCCTCCTTATGAGCAGCACATAATTGCCAGCGATGCGCAAGGAGTCCATAACAGCGGTCTTAAATATTTGTTCATCCCCTATTACAAAGGATTGGGCTGGCAGTCTTGGAAAGAGTATGGTTTCGACGTTGCTGTCATGCAGCCCTCCTATGCCTTCCACTCACCGCTGGATGGTGGTGAAGTCAACGCATCGAGGTTGCAAGAAACAGCAGTGGCTGCTCAAAAATACGGTTTAGGGGTTGAACTTGAATTCCGCGGGTGCAGCCGGTTGGCAACAGAACAAGTTATGGCTATGCAGTATCTAGCAAGCGGTTCTGCCTACGGTTACCAGGATGGAGTGTCTGCTGCTTTTTTGGGAGAGGGCTTTGGCTCTTGTGGTATCACGACCAGCAGCAATCCATCGCAGCGTTCAGTCTATGATGCATTGGCTGACTACGTCTCTGGCAAGCGCATCCCTTCTCCGGATGTAGACATCAAAGCTGCGGAAGCGAAACAATCAGTCGGGCAGAGCGACAATCAACGAATGTACGTTGCGCGCGAAGTGGATCTGAAAAAGTTCAATAGCATACGTATTGACTTTGCTGAACACCAGCAGTATTGGCGGGGCGAGGTACAACTCCAAGTTCAGACTGCCAACGGTGGATGGAAACAGCTGGCCTGGGCCACAAGGCCGAGGGGTGACAGCTTGGCAGACGACATTCAGGGTGTGGTTGTGAGTTTTGATAATACCCGAGTCAACCCTGGCAAGCAGACGATCAGGTTAATACTGACTACGGCCCAACGCTCCCCGCTGAGTAAGCCTCCGATTGTGAGAATAGTAGGCGATCGTTCGCTCGATCCTGTGACTCAGAACGGGCTAGCCAACGCGTATACGGTGGTGGAGTCAGGTAAGCCTAAGCCTGCATCGTATCCAGATAAGACTTCTCATATGCTTCACGATGGCGAAATATCGACTGCAGGCTGGTCTTCTGGGCGAAATGTGGGCTGGAACTCTAATCCGGGAAAAGCAGTAATCAATATCGATTTAGGCAGTGTACACCGGGTAGGAGCCGTAAAAGTCTATACGCAGGGCGGAAGTGATGCAGCTGTCAATTGGCCGCTAAATCCTGTAGCTACTTTTTCAAATACCCCTACGCTGATGGGTAGCGGTACGGGCACGTCTCCATTATTGGCGAGCTGGCCTTTTTCGGCTCCGCATGTCATTGCAAAGCACGCGCCAGTCGGAGGAGAATCATTGCCAACAGTGCCTGGCATCTCTTGTCTAACAGCTACCGAGATTACATGTACAAACCAAGATGGATATATCGAAGCCACTGGTACCCCAGTCGAGGCACGTTATATCAATATTGGGTTCTCTACGAATTCTTGGGCTATGCTCTCTGAACTGCAAGTCGTTGATAGCGCTGGCAATCCCATCGATTTCAGCTACCGGTTAGCACGAGCTCCAGGTGATTTAGACAATTATTCGGACGATGGGCTACGTCTTACGGACGGAAGATACACTGATGACTTTGCTTGGAAAGAGATCTCGGGTTGGCCGGCAAACGAAGCTGTTGCACTTCGATTTGATGCCGCTGAACAGATAGATGTTAATACCATTTCTGTCTATACTCTCAATGCTGGATCCTACGGGATTGTGGCACCCACTAGGTTCACGGCTCAGGTAAAAATCGCGAATCAGTGGGTGGACGTGCAGGGGCGCCGGGAACAAACGTCATTCGGTTATGGTGGAGTCCGTCTTGACATTGCCGATTTGCGCTACCATCAAGTTACTGCTCTGCGGATTCTATTACCAGGTGACGGGGCTGGCTGGGCTTGGACGATGATCTCTGAAGTTAAGGTGGAATAAGTGTCTCATGCTTGTAAAGCTCAATCCCTTTATAACTGCGTTATAAGCGCCAAACTGTTTCGCATGGCTGTGGGCGGTGTGGCGCCGTTCTGGGAAAGAGGGCGAACAGATGCAGGTAACTGCTGAGGAGCTGTTTTTGGGCAAGAGCGGTTTGTATGGTTCTGATCGGCCTATGGATGACCAAACGTTCAGCGATGACGAAGACCGGCGTGACCAGGAAGATACACGGCCCAAATATATGAAGATACGCGATGCTATTTATCGCAAATATATAGCGGGCCGCCCTTCAAACTCGGTGATTCCACCTGAGCGCAAGTTGGCCGAAGAGTTCAAGGCTAGTCGCGTTACGATTCGCAAGGCCATAGGAAAACTCGAAGCAGACAACGTTTTATACAAGGTGCAAGGCGGCGGTACATATACTGTCGAGCCAGGAATTGTAAAGTCGCTAAAGCTCACTTCGTTTTCTGAAGATATTCGAGCGAGGGGCATGGTTCCATCCTCCAGGGTGCTTTTGCATGAGCGGGCGCAGGCAGATCGGGAGGCTTCTTGGCGTCTCAAAGTATCGCCTGGGGCTGACGTGTACATCTTACGACGCCTGCGCTTGGCTGATGGCGAGCCCATGTGCCTGGAAGAGGTGACCGTCCCGCTTGAGTACGTACCGGATATTGAGAAGCAGAATATCACTGGTTCCTTTTATGATGTGCTGCAACGCAAATATGGACTGCTTCCGGTATGGGCAGATCAGGTAGTTTCTCCTGTGGTGCTTGAGCCGGGTGACGTTAAGCTGTTGCAAGTAGCGCCCTATTCACCGGCTTTGAAAATCGTCCGCGTAACCTTTGATGCCAAGGGAAGACGCATCGAGACGACTACATCTCTCTACAGGGGAGATAAATACATGCTTCATTATGCGGTCAAGCGAGACTGAAGCGACTCCGTAGCGCAATGGTTGCAGACAAATAATTGGTAGATACCAATATTGCATTCCATAGACGAGCCCTCTAGCATAAAAACTGATGGTTACGGAAAGTCAGTTGGTTGAAAGTGCGGTGCTTGCTCTGTGTATCGCAGGGTTAAGGTTTCTGTGCTTTCAGGCCGTCTGACCGGTCTTTTATAAGGTATAACCGGCAAGGGTGCCAAAGTAGTAGTCAGAGAGGATTGATGAATCTTCCGTCTGGTCGAAGGCGGCAATGTCAGTAAACGATACACGTTGACTCCAACGAAGATGTTGAAAAAAGCGAAGAAAGGTATATACCAATGAAACACGTACACCATATAGCCAGGAAGCTAGCAGTGGCCGCTGTGGCTACCTTGGCGAGTGTCTCCTTAGCAGGATGCGCTGGCTTTGGGCCCACCAACACGACCGGCACAGACAAGGAGGGAAAAGTCACCGTACGATTCTCGTACCTGTGGACGGGCGACGAAGCGAAAGCCGTTGAGAAGATCATCAAGGATTTCAACGCTTCTCAGAGCAAGATCTCAGTCAAAGGAACCTCGTCCGCAGATCAGCAGGCACAGGTGCTGTCGATGCAGGGCAAAAACCCTCAGTTTGATATTTCCAACACAGGCAATTCGCAGATTGTCGATTGGGCAAACAGCGGCGTGCTCTTGGGGCTGGACGACTATATTAAAGCCGACAAGTATGATACTTCCGACTTCCTTCCAGCCGCAATCAAAAACAATTCCTTTGATTCTAAGCTCTACGCTCTACCCGTGGCAGCGAATATCTATCAGTTGCTGTACAACAAGGACGAGCTCAAAGAGGCTGGCATTACCAACCCTCCCGAGACGTTCGACGATTTTGCTAAAGTCATCGACACAGTTAGTAAGCTCAACGGAGACAAGGTCGAGCGGTTGGGCACCAACTCTTCGGTGGACCTGCAGCTGCTCGTCCAGGCCTATGGGGGCAGTTGGTACACCGAGGACGGCAAGGCTTCACCAACCAACCCACGCAATATAGAGGCGTTGAACTGGTGGGTTGAGCATGTAATCAAGAAGTTCGGTGCTAAAAACCTGCAAGACTTCCAGTCAGGTTTCGGTGAGTACGGCACGGCTCAATACCCCTTCTACACCGGGCAAATTGCGACTCTGATTGATGGCAACTGGCAGTCGGCGTTCATCCGTCGCCTGGCACCGAAGCTCAACTGGGGGGCCGCAGCTCTGCCATATCCTGCCGATAAGCCAGAGCTCAAGGGCACTACACGTTTGGACCTGTCCAACTTGTTCATCCCGAAGAACTCCGCTCACCCCAAGGAAGCTTGGGAGTTCATGAAGTATTTCCTAGGCAAAAAGCCGATGCTTGAGTTTACACATACGTTGGCTAACTTGCCTGGACGCACTTCGTTACTCAGCGACACAACATATTCTGATCTGCCGAACTTCGACGTGTTCCTGGCGGCTGCTAAGTCAAAGTTAGCCGTGCCGAGTTATTCCACTAAGTTCAGCACTCAATATGGGCAGGATCTCTCTGCGGCCTTTACACAGATTCAGGCTGGACAGGCGAGCCCAGAGCAGGCTATGCAGTCGGTGGCGGAAAAGGCCAAAGCCTACAAGCAATAGGAAACAGACGGGTGGAATGGTCCCATCAACTATTTTGCTCTAGATTGACTCCGCAGGCTGCCTAAACAGTGGTCTTGCAGCCTGCGGAGTCTCACACGAGGAGGTGTGATATTCGTGTCAGACGCACAGATTTCAGCGGGTGCAGCCCACAACACTCAGGCGCAGCGCAACTCCAGTGCGATTACCCGGCGAGGCCGACAAGGCAAGGCCGGCAAACCAAAAGGGAGCAGCAAGAATGAGAGGCGCTACGGTTTGGGCTTCGCTATGCCTTTCCTCATCGGTTTAGTGCTGTTTACTATCGGACCGATGATTGCGTCGTTGTACTACTCGTTTACCGATTTCAATATCATGACGGCGCCCAAATGGGTGGGTATGCACAACTACCAATCGGTTTTTGCCGATCCTCGTTTTTATAAGTCCCTGGAAAACACGGCTTACCTGACGTTCATCGGCGTGCCCCTGGGCCTCGCATTTGCACTGGGCGTGGCCCTGATCCTGAACTTGAAGGAGGCGCCGGCCCGAGGACTCGCCCGTGCTCTCTCGTACATCCCCGCCATCATTCCTTCCGCCGTAGTGGCCTACCTGTGGCGCTGGATGTTCAATGGCAAGTATGGACTGATCAATGTTGTGTTGACCAAACTAGGCATACCGGCACCCAACTGGCTGCTCGATCCGGCTTGGACACGACCCGCTGTTATTCTGATCTCCTTGTGGACCGTAGGTGGCACCACGGTGATTTATCTGGCTGCCCTGCGTGATGTGCCCCGTGAGCTGATGGAGGCCGCAGCGTTGGATGGCTGCGGCGTACTGCGTCGTTTTCGCTACGTCACGCTACCGGCTATAGCTCCCGTCACGGTCTTTCAGCTGATTGCGGGCTTGCTGGGAGGTCTGCAGAACTTCACTATCCCATATTTACTGGGTTCGGGTGGTTTCAACATGTCTACCGGAGGGCCAGATGAAACCTGGCTCACGTACGCGGTCTACCTGTATCAGAACGCGTTCTCCTACTTCAAGATGGGGTATGCTTCGGCGCTGGCGTGGATCCTCTTCATTATTGCTTTGATTCTCACCGCCGTTATTCTCCGACTGTCGAAAGGTGTAGATGAAGATGCTGCACACTAAATCAAGTATGGCTGTTCCTCGGACAGTGTTGTTCCGCTCAACGCCCTCGAGCAAGACCAGCAAACAACGGGTAGAGCTGCCCGGCGTGCACCACAAGGATTGGAACAGTCGGAGCCTGCGCTCCTACCGCACACGGTTCCTCAGTTTGGTGGGGATCGTCGGTGTGCTTCTGCTCTTCGGTATTCCACTGGTGGTCATGGTAGCGACTTCGTTGACCCCAGCCCGTGAAGTAGGGGCGTCGGTCTTTCCCAAGACGCTCGATTTTTCTAACTATGGCGCTGCCTTCGCTCAGGCTCCCTTGCTGAAATACTTCGGCAATACACTTATTTTAGTGGCTTTCAATGTGGGCGCGACGTTGCTCACCTGCCCGATTGTGGCCTATTCGCTCTCGAAGTTGCGTTGGAGAGGGCGCAATCTAGTGCTCCTGCTGGTGCTTTCCACGATGATGCTGCCCTCGCAGGTCACGCTGGTACCGGTCTATATTATGTGGGATCAGCTCAACTTAGTGGGCACCTTCTGGCCGCTCATCATCCCACAGTTCTTCGGCTCCTCCTTCTATATTTACATGCTCCGCCAGTTCTTCCTCGGCATTCCTATGGAATATATCGAGGCGGCCCGTGTGGATGGGGCAGGGGAGTTTAGGATTCTCTTCCGCATCGTCATGCCGATGGCGAAGCCGGCACTGATTACGGTAGGGCTTTTCCAATTCGTGGGCACTTGGACCGACTTTATGGGGCCGCTCATCTACCTGCGCGATCAAGACCTCTACACCATTTCCATGGGTATGTATTCGTTCTTCTCCTCGCACGGTACCGACTGGGCCCCGCTCATGGCGGCCTGCACAATGTTCACTATTCCGACGTTCATTATCTTCCTCATTGGCCAGCGTTACTTTGTTGAAGGCGCTTCGTTGGGAGGTCTCAAATAGTTTAGACATCATACTTGCCGGATCTTTTTACCGAAATAAAGCACAGTAATCAATAATTCTATTTATATTGGAGTTTCTCATGACAGAACCGCTACGTATCACCGGAACATTCCTAGATGAGGTGACGGCAGACATTGCCGGTCACAACTGGGGAGTCAAAGAGTGGACGCAGGAGTTTGACACCTATGTCGAAGCGGGTATCGACACGGTTATTCTCATCCGCTCGGGTTGGGGTCCTCGGCTCTCGCATCCCTCGAAGGTTATCTCGGCTCAAGTGAAGACCATACCGGTGTATATGGATATGCCCGAGCTCTTTTTGAGCTTGGCCGACGAGCGCAACATCAAGTTTTACTTCGGTCTGTACGACTCTGGAGTGTACTGGAATCGCAACGACTGGAAGGGTGAAGTAGAGGTCAATCGGGACTATATTCCCGAAGTGTGGCATCGCTATGGTTCCCACAAGTCATTTGCTGGCTGGTATCTACCTCATGAGACCTACGACTCGGGTCAGCGCATTATTGAGCTCAATACATCGCTTGCTAAACTCTGCCGGCAGACGCAGGACCTGCCTATTCTCTCGTCGCCGTATTGGCTGGGCAGGTATGACATGAGCTTAGGATACTCTCTGCCTGCGCCCTCGCCACGGTCGCTCAAGGAAATCGTGACCCAGTGGGATGAGATTTTCAAGGCATACTCGGGCCTTATTGATGTAGCCGCTTTCCAGGACGGTACGGTATACGAGCTTGAGCTGCCTGAGACACTGAGCGCCATGCGGGAGCTGACGGATAAATACGGTCTCTCCCTGTGGTCGAATGTGGAGACGTTCGATCGCGATATGCCTATAAAGTTCCCTCCGATTGAGTGGCGCAAGCTGGTGCACAAGTTGACTTCGGCAGAGGGAATAGTCGACAAAGCAATTACGTTTGAATTCTCCCACTTCTTGTCGCCTCACTCCATGTGGCCGTCGGCAAGACATTTGTTTGACCGCTACCAGGAGTATTTGCACGGTGAGCACCGTGCGTTGGATCAGTGAGTCTTACTGCTGGTTTGGACGTAGTCGATAGGAAGGGCAAGCGTGGTTCAAGCTGTTGTGAGCAAAGGAGTCACCGCAGACATGGACGAACTTCATCGAGTAGTAGTTGCGGTCGATATTGGAGGCACCAAAATTGCTTCGGCTCTTGTCGAAGTCAATGAGTCGAAACCTGTGATACTGCCTGACACCCAGCACTCCATACCTACGCAAGCCGCGCAGGGTGGTGAGCATGTACTCAATCTGGTAGCCCAGGAAGTGCGGACTTTATGTGACAGAGCTCATAGCTGGCCTAATGGTGAATTGGTAGTAGTGGGTTTGGCTGTGGCGAGCCCCGGCTGTGTGGATTTCTCTGGGCGCATCGTGTCGGCGACTGATATCCTACCAGGCTGGACAGGCCTGGCGCTGAGGTCTCGGCTGAAGCAGTTGAGCGGGCTACGCGTCTATGTCTTGGGTGATGCTCTTGCGCACACGTTTGGAGAAGTGCGATGGGGGGCTGCGCAAGGGTATGACTCGGCTTTGCTTGTAGCTATCGGGACGGGTATTGGCGGTGGTGTCAGCTTTGATGGCAAATTGCTACACGGCTCTCACTCTGCGGGAGGCCACGTGGGTCACATCGGTCACCCGGCAGCTGCTGATGTAGTGTGCTCTTGCGGACACCGCGGCCACATTGAGCCTCTTGCTTCAGGGCCAGGTCTTGAACACGTATATGTTCAGCTGGGCGGTGCTCCGGCAGAAAATCCTTGTGATGGAGCACAGATTGCGACTCGAGCTCGGCAAGGTGACCCTCTGGCTCGCCAAGCCCTTGAACAAGTCGGGCAATACTTAGGCAGTGCTTTAGGCAATCTCGCGAATGTGCTCGACCCGGCTGTCATTGTGTTATCTGGATCGGTCGCTCAAGCAGGAACACTCTGGCTGAAAGCCGTGCGAAAAGGTTATGCCCAGCAAGCGATAGTGCCGGTTGCTTCGACCCAGCTCGTGCTTGGAGATCTCGGTGATGACGCACCGCTGATAGGGGCGGCAGAAGCCTTTTTGGAAGGCTTCGGTATGTGCGGCAGGGCACGCGGCGTGTGGATTGACGCTGACGATGACAGGAGAATCCCATGAAAAAAGTAGTAGAACGATTGCACCATCAACTTATTGTGAGCTGCCAGGCGTATCCAGGTGAAGCTATGCGACACCCGGAGACTATGGCTCAAATCGCGTTTTCTGCTCAAGCTGGGGGAGCCGGCGGTATTCGCTGTCAGGGACTTTCGGATATTTCCGCTATCAAAGGAACGGTCAGTGTGCCCGTGATAGGTCTGTGGAAGGAGGGAGATACCGGCGTATATATCACGCCCACGTTGCGGCACGCGAGGTGCTGCATGGCAGCGGGAGCCGATATTGTGGCTCTCGATGCCACAGATAGGCCACGACCGGATGGGTTGAGCCTGGCGGAAACAGTGCGAATACTGCATTCAGAAGGTGCAGTGCTGATGGCTGACTGCGGCTGTTTGGACGATGCTCGACGGGCGAGGGATCTGGGTTTCGATATCGTATCTCCTACGCTCGCTGGGTACACTGCGGCGCGACAGAAGACCGATGGGCCAGACTATGAGCTTATTGAGGCGATGGTCTCCAATATTAGCGATATCCCTGTGATCTGTGAGGGGAGGGTACATACGCCAGAGCAGGCTCAGCGTGTTAAGAGCTTAGGTGTGTGGGCAGTAGTGGTGGGCACGGCCATCACTCACCCGCAGACGATCACCTCATGGTTCGTTCAAGCTTTGCAAGAATAGGCTTGCTTGGAGTAGGTGAGGGCCCAGACCAACGCAGGTGAATCGGGCCCTCAATAGAGCGGCGATTGGCGTATTATTACAGCTCCTTGCGGCTGAGGAGGAGGGCGGAGCCTAGCGTGGTGGGCGCCAGGACAACAAGGGAGACGCAGATGTAGGGCAGGTCACTAGATTTTTGCCGACTTTGGCACACAAATGGCACACAAAGGTCGGCTATTAAACGGATTTCGCATATATGATAAACCCCATGCTTCCCAGTCGGGAGTAGGGGTTTGAGGTGGGGTGGCTAACGCGGCTCGAACGCGCGACCTCCTGAACCACAATCAGGTGCTCTACCGACTGAGCTATAGCCACCATGATGAACCGACCCGCGTCGCGGATCAGTGCAACAGATGAAACTATACACGATGGTATGACATGGCACGCCGGTGAAGTGTTAACCATAAGGGCCCTGCTTTGCCTTTGGGACCTTAGTTTATGACTATGGTCTCTACATGAAAGGTTTCCAGCACCACCAGAGTCTGGTCATCGATGGTGAAGTCCGGATCATCCAGCGCCTGTCGCATGTTCTCTGAGGTCCAGAAGGACTCATGAGCCTCGCGCCACTCCGCAGGACTTTTATAGCCTTCTCCCTCGTTCAGAACATGCTGCCATGTGACCACGCCCAGTCGAATCACGCTCACCGAGGCATATCTAAGGACGGCAACTGGCTGGTTATCTGAGTCCACCAAAACTGTTCGTCGGCCGGAGGAGGGGAGTGGTTCATGATCGTGGATGAACTCTGCCATCAGGCTGGTCGTAGCAGTTTTGCGCCCATCCAGGATTGCCTCCACCAGGCGATCGCGTTCTGGACCGGGGAAGGCGAATTCATCCTTGGGAAGATTCCCAACATCTTGGGCTTTGGTTGTCGGTATTTGTCTATTTGCCATAGTCGATGCGAGTATCTTGTCTATCAGGATCTTTGTCGTCAAGCGCTTTTCTGATGGGCTGGTAGGCCTTGACCAGATCAGCCAGACTCATAGCGGCATTGGCGGGGCTGGTGGACGGCAGATTGATCATCGTCAGTCGATGCCCCTTCTCCTGCAGGTTCGGCAGGCAGTAACTACGGTAAAGCTGACCGGCCTTGCGTCCTGTAGTGAATATAGCGCCGATGGGCGCACGGTCCAGCAAACTGGCGATGTCGGTAGGCACTACATTGGTGATTGAAGCGTCGGAGGCACCGTGGATGTCGCATTCCTGAATGACATCCCAAAGTGCAATGCGGTGTTTGAGCGCGAACTCGGTGCGGTCAGCCGGATCGGGCTCCGGAACAGGCTGGTCGAAGAGCGCGGCCAGTACGGGCCAGAAGCGGTTGCGTGGAAACATGTAGTAGAAGCCAGCCTCGCGCGAACTCGGGCTGGGTATGGATCCGAGGATCAACACACGGGACCGGTCATCCCAGACTGGTCCGAACCCGTGGGTGACATGTGTGGTCGAAGCTGCAGTCATGCGCCGAGCAGGCTTGTCAGAGACGCAGTCATCACGTCAGCTTGCGCAATCACCAGAATGAAGACCAACAGGCTGGTTGCGCATTCAACCAGGCCCACATACAGGATGGGAATGCGGTGCCGATGGGAGATGACAGGCAGCAGGGCCGCACGCACCAGCAGAACCAGGGCCGTCAACAGAGGCCACCATCCTGCGGTGCGTACCATGGCGACTCCGATCAGGCAGAGGGCCAGGTTCCAAGCCAGCGAAAGCAGGTAGCACCAGGTCTTGCCGCGCTCGCGGATCATGGTTTTGACGAAGATGACCGAACCGAACTGGGTCACAGCGAAGACAGCCGCGCTGACCACTCCGAGCGACGGCAGGGCGGCGCTTGGGAAAAATCCGCTGGCGAAGCAGTGCACAGCAGGATTCGGCTGGCATCCGAAGTAGCCGGCACCGGAGCTTTCCAGACCTGGTTCCGGCTTCTGGAATCGTGACCCTAGGGAGACGGCAATCAGGCAGAGCGTGCAGGCCGCGATCACGACTACCGTATCGTTCCACCAGGAGCGTTCCGTGCGCATCCAGGCGGCTGCAAAATTCAACACGCCCAACACCAGGTAGAGCGGGGCCCATCGCAGGAGCCCAGGGGTGCCGACTAGTAGGATCAGCCCGGCCACGGCCATGAGCAGGGCATATCCCAGAGCTGGTGGCGCGAATCTGGCAGCTCGGTGCGAGACCATCCACCGCGAGCCGGTGAACTCAAAGCAGTAGCAGAAAGCCCAAGCGACCATGAGCAGCAGACTCCTCCAGGTCGGGCCTCCAACCAGCAGCCCAGCCAGGCCAGGCATCAAGGCCATGGCCCAGCCGCCTATTTGGTCGGGTATCCATAAACGCCGCCACTGTCGTCCCTTGGACCCTGGTCCGGTCGATTTTGCCGGTTTGCTGCCCTTTGATCCGGCGGCCTTGCCCCTGTCTGCGTCTGTATGCATGTTCATCAGCCTACGCCCCTGTATGGCTGTCACTGCCTCTTCCGTAATGCCGATTCGGTCAATATCATGGTTGAAGGAGTGGTGAATCATACGGGTCCCTGGTTTCAGGAGGCAGATGATGGGTCAGGTGGATATCAAACGCGTATACGAGCAGGCCGCTGACGGGGATGGGGTCCGCATCCTGGTCGACAGGCTCTGGCCTCGGGGCGTCAGCAAGGAGCGGGCAGCCTTGTCCGGGTGGCTCAAGGATGTGGCACCCAGTCCGGACCTGCGGCGCTGGTGGCATCATGATCCGGACCGCTTTGATGACTTCGCACGCCGCTACCGCACTGAGCTGGACGACAACCCCGCCTTGGAGGATCTGCTGAGCATAGTGCGCGAACATGATCGGACGACACTGGTCTATGCGGCCAAGGACCCAGCCGTCAACCATGCCCTGATCCTGCGCGACTACATCCGCCAGGCTCTTGAGAAAGAAGACAAGTAGACGTCGGCATTGATGTTGCTGGCGTCTGTGTTTGCTGATGCAGATATGTAGGAATCCGTTATAGGTGGGTATCGCACTGTAGATGTCCGTAGATATAAGGTATGCGCAAGGGCCTTCCCATTAACGGATCCGGTGCGCTATCGCAGTAGGCAAAGCCTAGAGCATACTTCCAAATGGTAGACGTGGCCATGTCTGCCCCGGTGATATACTTTTCATCGTGTGTGCCGGCAGCATGCCTTATGTCACAGGTGAGCTTGTCGGGATATTCCCGAATCCGAAGAATGCAGGCAGCAATGTCCTGCAGGAGGATCAGGGGCCATCGGGCCGGTGGACAGTGGCTGATCTCTCCTCCTGGGAGCGACTGCGGCTGCGGTGCGGCGGTCTCGCAGTGCAAACGAAGACAAGTTCATCGAAGGAATCGGAGAGAGTCAGTTGCCAACAATTGAACAGCTCGTCCGCAAAGGGCGCAAGGCCAAGCCTCGCAAGTCGAAGACTTTGGCACTCAAGGGCAGCCCGCTGCGTCGCGGCGTGTGCACCCGTGTCTACACCACCACCCCCAAGAAGCCGAATTCGGCTCTGCGTAAGGTTGCCCGTGTCCGTCTGAGCTCCGGCATTGAGGTTTCCGCCTACATCCCCGGCGAGGGCCACAACCTGCAGGAGCACTCTATCGTGCTGGTGCGCGGCGGACGTGTCAAGGACCTGCCCGGCGTGCGCTACCACATCGTGCGCGGTGCGCTGGATACCCAGGGAGTCAAGGATCGCAAGCAGGGCCGTTCCCTGTACGGAGCAAAGAAGGCCAAGTAACACATGTCACGCAAAGGACCAGCTAAAAAGCACCAGCTCCTGCCCGATCCCATCTACGGTTCCACCGTGGTGGCCCAGCTGATCAACAAGATCCTGCTGGACGGCAAGAAGTCCATCGCCGAGAACATCGTCTACACCGCCCTGGAGCAGGTCAAGGAGAAGACTGACCAGGAGCCTGTGGCCGTGCTCAAGCGCGCCCTGGACAACATTCGTCCCAGCCTGGAGGTCCGCAGCCGTCGTGTCGGCGGTGCCACCTACCAGGTCCCTGTCGAGGTCAAGCCGAACCGCGCCAATACGCTCTCGTTGCGGTGGCTGACCGATTACAGCCGCGCCCGTCGTGAGAAGACCATGTCGGAGCGGCTGGCCAACGAGATCCTTGATGCCTCCAACGGCCTGGGTGCTGCGGTCAAGCGCCGCGAGGACACCCACAAGATGGCCGAGGCCAACAAGGCGTTCGCCCACTATCGCTGGTAATCCCAAGAGAGCGAGAACAAGGAATTATGGCACAAGACGTGCTCACGGACCTGACCAAGGTCCGCAACATCGGCATCATGGCCCACATCGATGCCGGCAAGACAACGACGACCGAGCGTATCCTCTACTACACCGGCGTCAACTACAAGATTGGCGAGACCCACGACGGTGCCTCCACCATGGACTGGATGGACCAGGAGAAGGAACGTGGCATCACGATCACCTCCGCCGCCATCACGGCCTTCTGGAACCGTCAATCCCACGATCCTGAGGACCGCTACCAGATCAACATCATCGACACCCCAGGCCACGTGGACTTCACCGCCGAGGTGGAGCGCTCCCTGCGTGTGCTCGATGGCGCTGTGGCGGTGTTCGATGGCAAGGAGGGCGTGGAGCCCCAGTCCGAGACCGTCTGGCGTCAGGCCGACAAGTATGGCGTGCCCCGCATCTGCTTCATCAATAAGATGGACAAGCTGGGCGCCGACTTCTACTACTCGGTGGACACCATCAAGGACAAGCTGGGCGTCAAGCCGCTGGTCATGCAGTTGCCTATCGGCGCTGAGAGCGACTTCCACGGCGTGGTCGACCTGGTGCGCATGGTGGCCTACTACTGGAAGGACGAGGCCGACCTGGGCGCCAAGTACGACACCATCGACATCCCTGACGACCTCAAGGACAAGGCCGAGCAGTACCACACCGAGCTACTCGAGGCTGTGGCCGAGTCGGACGAAGATCTGCTGGAGAAGTACCTGGGCGGCGAGGAAATCTCCCAGCAGGAGATCCGCACCGCTGTGCGCAAGATGACCATCGAGCAGTCGGCCTTCCCGGTCTTCTGCGGATCCGCCTTCAAGGACAAGGGCGTGCAGCCCATGCTGGACGCGGTCGTGGATTACCTGCCCAGCCCCGAGGATGTGCCGGCCATCAAGGGTTACAAGATCGGCGACGAGTCCGTCGAGATCGACCGCAAGCCCACTGTGGACGAGCCCTTCTCGGCCCTGGCCTTCAAGGTGGCCACCCACCCCTTCTACGGCAAGCTGATCTACGTGCGCGTCTATTCCGGCAAGGTGGCCCAGGGCGATACCGTCCTGGATTCCACCAAGGATAAGAAGGAGCGCGTCGGCAAGCTCTTCCAGATGCACTCCAACAAGGAGAATCCGGTCGACGAGGCCATTGCTGGCAACATCTACGCCTTCGTCGGGCTCAAGAGCGTCACCACCGGTGACACCCTGTGCGACGAAAAGGAACCGGTGGTGCTGGAATCCATGACCTTCCCCGATCCTGTGATCGAGGTGGCCGTGGAGCCCAAGACCAAGGCCGACCAGGAGAAGATGGGCATCGCCCTGCAGAAGCTTTCCGAGGAGGATCCCACCTTCCAGGTCAAGACGGACGAGGAGTCCGGCCAGACCCTGATCTCCGGCATGGGCGAGCTCCAGCTGGACATCCTGGTGGACCGCATGCGCCGCGAGTTCCATGTGGAGTGCAACGTGGGCAAGCCCCAGGTGGCTTACCGCGAGACCATCCGCAAGCCCGTCATGAACCAGGAGTACACCCACAAGAAGCAGACCGGCGGTTCCGGCCAGTTCGCCAAGGTGCTCATGAACTTCGAGCCCCTCGACACTTCCGAGGGCGAGTCCTACATCTTCGAAAACAAGGTCACCGGCGGCCACATCACCAAGGAGTTCATCCCTTCGGTCGATGCGGGTGTGCAGGAGGCCATGGAGTCCGGTGTGCTGGCAGGCTTCCCGGTCGTGGGCGTCAAGGCGACCCTAACCGATGGCCAGATCCACGAGGTCGACTCTTCGGAGATGGCCTTTAAGATCGCTGGTTCCATGTGCTTCAAGGAGGCCGCTCCCAAGGCCAAGCCCGTCATCCTCGAGCCCATCATGGCTGTCGAGGTCCGTACTCCCGAGGAGTACATGGGTGACGTCATGGGCGACATCAACTCCCGTCGTGGCTCCATTCAGTCTATGACCGACGCCACCGGCGTCAAGGTCATCGATGCCAAGGTGCCCCTGTCGGAGATGTTCGGCTACATCGGCGACCTCAGGTCCAAGACCCAGGGGCGCGCCATGTTCACCATGCAGATGGACTCCTATGCTGAGGTTCCCAAGACTGTCAGCGACGAGATCATCAAGGCCCAACGAGGCGAGTAATGCCGGTCCGGTCCGCCGCCACGGCGGGCCGCCGCCAAAATGCTCTTCTGTCACAAGTCGGCGTTACACTCTTGTAGCGCTGACTGGGCGGAGGGCAAAAGTGGCAAAGAACCCGATAACCCAGTAATATGTAGCGAGTGCTCTGTGCGTGGTTCGCGCAGGCAACCTACGAGACGTCCAGGAGGACAAAACACAATGGCAAAGGAAAAGTACGAGCGGACCAAGCCGCACGTTAACATTGGCACCATCGGCCACGTCGATCACGGCAAGACCACCCTGACCGCGGCCATCTCCAAGGTGCTGCATGAGGAGTACCCGGACGTCAACCCCGAGTACGATTTCGCTCAGATCGATGCTGCTCCTGAGGAGAAGGAGCGCGGCATCACCATTAACATCGCGCACATCGAGTACCAGACTGCCAAGCGCCATTACGCACACGTGGACTGCCCTGGACACGCCGACTTCGTCAAGAACATGATCACCGGCGCTGCTCAGATGGATGGCGCCATCCTGGTGGTCGCCGCAACCGACGGCCCCATGGCCCAGACTCGTGAGCACGTGTTGCTGGCCCGCCAGGTCGGCGTGCCGAAGATTCTGGTCGCCCTGAACAAGTGCGACATGGTCGACGACGAAGAGCTGATCGAGCTGGTCGAGGAGGAAGTCCGCGATCTGCTGGACGAGAACGGCTTCGACCGCGACTGCCCCGTCATCCGCACCTCCGCCTACGGCGCCCTGCATGACGATGCCCCTGACCACGACAAGTGGGTTCAGACCATCAAGGACCTCATGGATGCCGTCGACGACTACATCCCCACCCCGGTCCACGACCTGGACAAGCCATTCCTGATGCCCATCGAGGATGTCTTCACCATCTCCGGCCGCGGCACCGTGGTGACCGGCCGTGTCGAGCGTGGCAAGCTGCCCGTGAACACCAACGTGGAGATTGTCGGCCTGCGTGACACCCAGTCCACCACCGTCACCTCCATCGAGACCTTCCACAAGCAGATGGACGAGGCTGAGGCTGGCGACAACACCGGTCTGCTGCTGCGCGGCATCGGCCGCGAGGACGTCGAGCGCGGCCAGGTTGTGGCTGCTCCCGGCACCGTGACTCCTCACCACAAGTTCGAGGGCGAGGTCTACGTGCTGACCAAGGACGAGGGTGGACGCCACTCGCCGTTCTTCTCCAACTACCGTCCGCAGTTCTACTTCCGGACCACCGACGTCACCGGCGTCATCACCCTGCCCGAGGGCGTGGAGATGGTTCAGCCCGGCGATCACGCCACCTTCTCCGTCGAGCTGATTCAGCCCGTCGCCATGGAGGAGGGCCTGACCTTCGCTGTTCGTGAAGGCGGCCACACGGTCGGCTCAGGTCGAGTCACCAAGATCATCGAGTAGGATTGCTTGTCGCATATCGACGCGATCCAATGACGGGGCCCGGAATCCTTCCTGTGATTCCGGGCCCCGCCCATTTCCGGCAGGCCTCGCCGCCGGACCAGCTGTGGTGTTCATGCGCCGTGGCATAATAGGCGAGGATTTATCGCGAGCGGGCCGGATCCTGTAAGGCCCGGTGCTTTCGGCAGATGGCCAGGAGCCCTCCGAAGGAACGTTCATCAGAATGAGGTGGTATCAAGGTGGCACAGACTTCCAATGACATCAAGAACGGATCGGTCATCAACCTGGACGGCAAGCTTTGGACCGTCATCAAGTTCCAGCACGTCAAGCCCGGCAAGGGACCGGCCTTTGTGCGCACGACCATCAAGGACGTCCTCACAGGTAAGATTGTGGACCGCACTTTCAACGCGGGTATGAAGATGGACTTCGAGATCGTGGACAACCGGACCATGCAGTACTCCTACCGCGACGGGGACTCCTTCGTCTTCATGGACATGAACACCTACGAGCAGGTCAACATCCCCGAGGCCCTGGTCGGCGATCAGGAGCGCTTCCTGCTTGAGGGCACCGACTGCATCATCAGCTTCCATGACGGCAACCCTCTGTCCGTGGAACTGCCTGCATCCGTGGTGCTGACCGTGACGGCAACCGGGCCCGGCGTGCAGGGCAACCGCTCCAATGCCGGCACCAAGCCCGCCACTGTGGAGACCGGGGCCGAGATTCAAGTGCCTCTCTTCGTGGGCGAGGGCGAGAAGGTCAAGGTGGACACCCGAGACGGCTCCTACCTGGGCCGCGAGAACTGAGCCAGGCGGAAACCACACATCCATGGCACGTTCCACAGCCCGAAAGCGGGCCTTGAATACCCTGTATGAGGCCGATGAGAAGAGCCAGGATTTCCTCTCCCTGCTGGAGGAGCGTAAGGTCCGGCCAGGGGCTCAGACGCCTCTGCCTGCTTATGCGGTGACCATCGTTGAGGGTGTGGCAGAGCATCATCGAGATATCGATGAGGCTTTGCAAACCCATTCCACCCGATGGCCGCTGAGCCGGATGCATGCCATTGACCGCAACATTCTGCGTATCGCCGCCTGGGAGATGCTCTACAACCCCGAGGTACCTGACAAGGTGGCCATCGATGAGGCCCTGTCCTTGGCCAAGACACTTTCGGATGCCGATGCTCCCTCCTTCATCCACGGCGTCCTCAGCGCCCTGGAGCAGGAGAAGGATGAGCATCAGGCTCGTCGTGAGCAAGCCGATCGGATCGCTGCCCTGGCTGATGCCGAAGCCGATGCAAATGTTTCAGATGATGAATCCGATAAAGCAGAAGCAGAGATTGTAGCCTCCGAGCCCGTTTCCTCTGAGGATGCCCATGCTGACAGCGATTCGGCACCGGCAGCGAGCGGATCTGAAGGAGAGGAATCCGGTCATGTTCCTGACGATACTGTCGATCAGTCGGCCCCCAGCTTGGACCAGCTGAAACTGACCCTGCCGGAGGAGCTGCCCCCCGATGCGGATCGTCCTTTGGACAACTGAGCAATGATTCGGATAAAGGCCGACCGATGCCCGCTAACTATCAGGGCATCAGGTCGGCCTTTTGCCATGTTCAGACCGGTTAACCAGCAGTCTATTCTGGAAGATTTGCCCAACCATTTTTTGGCTGGTTCGGCCGAAATAATCCATAGGGGTCATTAATATGGGTGCGAATATCCGCGGTAATCAAGGGGGTTCGGTGAACCTGAAAGACACCAACACCATCACCTCCGATAGCCGTTTCTCCAATCGTGCCTTGCTCATCCTTGAGGATGGGGAAGTGTATGAGGGGAGAGCCTTCGGAGCGGTGGGCACTACCATAGGTGAAATTGTTTTCTCGACCGGAATGACGGGGTATCAGGAAACCCTGACGGATCCCAGCTATGCTCGGCAGATTGTTGTGCAGACCTTCCCCCACATCGGTAATACCGGTGTCAATGACCAGGACGGGGAGTCGGACAGGATCTGGGTGGCAGGGTATGTAGTCCGGGAACCGAGCCCCAACGTCAGCAACTGGCGGGCCCGGGGCAGTCTCCATGACCAGCTGGTCGATCAGGGCATCGTCGGTATCAGTCACATAGACACCCGCCGGCTCGTGCGACACTTGCGTTCTGCAGGTGTCATGCGGGCCGGTATTTTTTCAGGCCCGGACCCAATGCTTAACGGCGGCGGCAGGCCCAGGACCATGCAGGAACTCCTTGACCAGGTCCGTTCGGCCCCCAAGATGAGCGGGTCCCATCTGACCGGCGAGGTCAGCACGCACAGGTCCTATATCGTCGAACCAGTAGGAGACCGTCAGCCGAAAGAGCCTGTCTGTACGGTGGCGGCGGTGGATTTGGGAATCAAATCCATGACCCCTCACAGGCTGGCTGAGCGCGGGTGCAGGGTCCACGTACTCCCCGTCGACACCACTATCAAGCAGATAAAGGCCCTGCGGCCTGACGGGGTTTTCTTCTCCAACGGTCCAGGCGACCCATCGACCGCAGACGAGGAGGTGTCGCTCCTCAGGCAGGTTTTGGATGCCGGACTGCCATTCTTCGGCATCTGCCTGGGCAACCAGCTTCTGGGCCGTGCCCTGGGCTTCGAGACCTACAAGCTGAAATTCGGTCATCGCGGCATCAATCAGCCGGTAATGGATCTCAGCACCGGCAAGGTTGAGATCACCGCTCATAATCACGGATTCGCAGTCAAGGCGCCCAAGGGGGACCCAGTGCCCTCACCCTATGGTGAAGGCCGATATGGCCGTGTCCGGGTGTCTCATGTCGATCTCAACGACGGCGTGGTCGAGGGTCTGGAGTGTTTGGACATTCCGGCCTTCTCCGTTCAGTACCATCCGGAGGCGGCGGCTGGTCCGCACGATGCCTCCTATCTGTTTGACAGGTTCGTCACTTTGATGCAGGACGCCAGGGAAGGGAAGGCACATGCCTAAGCGGCAGGACATCCATTCAGTCATGGTTATCGGCTCGGGGCCCATCGTCATCGGGCAAGCGGCCGAGTTCGACTATTCGGGGACTCAGGCCTGCCGGGTGCTGCGCGAAGAGGGGATTCGTGTCATCCTGGTCAATTCCAATCCCGCCACCATCATGACGGACCCCGAGATGGCCGATGCCACCTACATCGAGCCCATCGCTCTGCCCTTCCTGGAGCGGATCATCGCCAAGGAGCGGCCTGATGCGCTGCTGCCCACCCTGGGCGGTCAGACCGCTCTGAACGCTGCCGTGGAGCTGGGCAAGGCTGGCGTGCTGGAGCGCTATGGGGTTGAGCTGATCGGCGCTTCGCTGGAGGCCATCGACAGGGGAGAGGACCGCGAGCTCTTCAAGCAGGTGGTGGACCAGGCCGGCGCCGAGTCGGCCAAGTCCCGTATTGCCCACAGCCTGGATGAGGCCGAGGCAGTAGCCGCCGAACTGGGTTACCCTCTCGTGGTTCGTCCCTCTTTCACCATGGGCGGCCTGGGCTCTGGAATCGCCCATGATCGTGAGGAGCTGAGGCGGATCGCCGGTGCCGGCATCCATTATTCGCCAACCGATGAGATCCTTCTGGAGGAGGGCATCGAGGGGTGGAAGGAGTATGAGCTGGAGCTCATGCGCGACCGCCTGGATAATGTGGTTGTGGTCTGCCCCATCGAGAACGTGGACCCGGTCGGCGTGCACACCGGTGACTCCATCACTGTGGCCCCGGTGTTCACCCTGACAGACCGTGAGTATCAGCGCATGCGTGACATCGGCATCGCCATCATCCGCGGCGTGGGGGTGGATACAGGCGGCTGCAATATCCAATTCGCCGTCAACCCAAAGAATGGCCGGATCATCGTCATCGAAATGAATCCCCGTGTTTCGCGCTCCTCGGCTCTGGCATCCAAGGCCACCGGCTTCCCCATCGCCAAGATCGCGGTCAAGCTTGCCCTGGGATACACTCTGGATGAGATCGAGAACGACATCACCCGCTCAACGCCTGCCTCCTTCGAACCGACCATCGACTATGTGGTCACCAAGATCCCGCGTTTCACCTTTGAGAAGTTCCCCGGGGCGGACACTACCCTGACCACCTCGATGAAGTCCGTGGGCGAGGCCATGGCGCTGGGCGGAAACTTCCGCGAATCCTTAGGCAAGGCCATGCGCTCCATCGACAAACGGCACATGACCTTCTCCTGGGATGGTCCACGGCCTGACCAGGCCGAGACTGACCAGCTGTTGGAGGCCATGCACACCCCCACCGAGCACCGCTACCTGCAGATCCAGCGGGCCTTCTGGGGCGGAGCCACTGTGGAGCAGGTCCACCAGGCCACCAGGATCGATCCCTGGTTCCTGGAACAGATCAGCATGATCAATGACCTGGCCCTTCAGGTGCGCGAATCCGAGGTCCTGGACGATGACCTGCTGCGCCGGGCCAAGCAATCAGGACTGAGCGACCTGCAGATCGCCCACCTGCGCGGTATGGGCGACCAGGGCGAGGCGGTCGTCAGGGAGCTTCGCTGGGCCTTCGGCCTTCATCCTGTCTACAAGACTGTGGATACCTGCGCAGCTGAGTTCGATGCCGTCACGCCCTACTACTACTCCTGCTACGCCGACGAGTCCGAGCTGCGACCCCGTGAACGCGAGGCGGTCATCATCCTGGGTTCGGGGCCCAACCGGATCGGCCAGGGGGTCGAGTTCGACTACACCTGCGTGCACGCCGTCCAGGAGCTGGGCAAGGACTATGACACCATCATGGTCAACTGCAATCCCGAGACGGTCTCCACCGACTATGACATGTCGGATAGGCTCTATTTCGAGCCGCTGACTTTCGAGGATGTTCTGGAGATCTACCGGGCCGAGAAGGCCATGGGACCTGTCAAAGGGGTTATCGTCCAGCTGGGCGGTCAGACGCCCCTGTCTCTGGCGGCCAGGCTCAAGGCAGCCGGGGTGCCCATCCTGGGGACCAGCCCCGAGTCCATCGACCTGGCCGAGAACCGTGAGCTCTTCGGCCAGGTGCTCAGCAAGGAGCATCTGAACGCCCCCCGGTATGGCACCGCTCTTTCCCTGGATGAGGCCAGGGATGCGGCACATGCCATCGGCTATCCGGTTCTGGTCAGGCCCTCTTACGTACTGGGCGGACGAGGCATGGAGATCGTCTATGACGACAAGCAGCTGGGCACCTACGTGGATCGCGCCCTAGAGGAGGCCAAGGCCGATACGGTGGTCTCCGGCCGGCTGCCCTCGCCTCTGTTGATTGACAAGTTCCTTCAGGATGCCATCGAGATCGATGTGGATGCCCTTTATGACGGACAGGAGCTCTATATCGGCGGGATCATGGAGCATGTGGAGGAGGCCGGAGTCCATTCCGGTGACGCCGCCTGCACCCTGCCGCCCTCCACGCTCTCCGACGACCAGATCAACCGCTTGCGGCAGGCCACCCTGGCAATAGCCCAAGGTTGCGGCGTTCAGGGGCTAATTAATGTTCAGTATGCCTTCATGGCCAACACCCTCTATGTGATCGAGGCAAATCCCCGCGCCTCCCGGACGGTTCCTTTCGCTTCCAAAGCCACAGGTACGGCACTGGCCAAGGCTGCGGCGCGAATCATGGTGGGGGAGACCATCGAGCAGCAACGAGCCAATGGCCTGCTCCTGCCTGTCGGCGACGGCGGCATGGTCCGTGTAGGTCAGCCTGTGGCGGTCAAAGAGTCGGTATTGCCCTTCAAACGCTTCCGCACTCCGGTTGGTCGGACCGTGGACATTCTGCTGGGTCCGGAGATGCGCTCCACCGGAGAGGTCATGGGCTTCGATCGGGACTTCCCCCACGCCTTCGCCAAGAGCCAGCTGGCCGCCTACCAGGGCGGATTGCCCTCCGGCGGGGTCGCCTTCCTGTCGGTCAATGATGCGGACAAGCGTCAGTTGCCCATGCTGGCCGCTCGTCTGCTGGAGCAGGGCTTCAGCATCTGCGCCACCAGTGGCACGGCCTCCGTCCTGCGCCGGTACGGCTTTGACGTGGCTGTTGTCGACAAGATCAGCGACGAGGAGGAGCAAGGTCGGCCCTTCACTGATGCTGATGGGGTCAGGCACATGGGCCGCAATCCGGTCCAGTTAATTGAGGATGGGGCCATCGACATGATCCTCAATACCCCCAGTTCCAGGGGTTCGCGCTCTGACGGCTATCTGATCCGGGTCGCCGCCATAGCTGCCGATCTGCCGCAGTTCACCACCATCACCGAATTCTCGGCCGCCCTGATGGCCATTGACGTGGTCAAAAAGGACGACTACGAGGTCATGAGCATCCAGGAACACGCGGCCCGGTTGCTTGAGCTGGAGAAGGCCAGGTAGGTTCTGGCTATATGATTGACCCATGTTCCGGTCCAGATATGCCGGAGGATGACCTTGAGGAAAGGAAGTGGCCGTGTCAGCGATCAGCGGTGCCGATATGTCGAGTCAGGACCCTTCGGGAGAACAGACCGGGGGGCCAGGGAAGACGGGCGGTCGGCTGATTGTGTTGACAGGGCCCACGGCCGTAGGCAAGGGCACAGTGGAAGCAGCCCTGCGTCATGCCCACCCGGAGGTCTGGGTCTCCGTCTCGGCCACCACCCGGGCGCCGCGTCCGGGCGAGAAGGACGGCATCACCTACTGGTTCATGGACGAGCAGGAGTTTGCCCGCAGGGAAGCCGCCGGAGACTTTCTGGAGACCGCCCTGGTGCATGGCATGTCCCACTATGGCACCCCGCTGCAGCCTGTCCTGGACCATCTGACGGCAGGGGTGCCCACAATTCTGGAGATTGACCTGCAGGGGGCGCACCGAGTTCGCGAACGTGCCAAGGAGCTGGGCCTGGAAGTCTTCTATGTGTTCCTGGCGCCGCCTTCATTCCAGGATCTGGTCACCAGGCTGAACATGCGGGGAACTGAAAATGAGGAGCAGCGGGCCCGAAGGCTGGAGACCGCCAAGGTGGAGTTGGCCTCTGAGGATCAGTTCGACCAGGTCATAGTCAACGACAACGTGGATAAAGCCGCCCAGGCTCTCTGGGCGGTAATCGCCAAGGAATACGGTCTCTGAGCATCAGGCCTGTACTTGGCCTTACTCCAGAAGAGTCAAAAATCCCCCAATCGGATGAGAGCCCGATTGGGGGATTTTTGATCTATCAGTCCAGACCGGACAACCGGTTGATCAGATCCGGGTCGCGTGTGGCGCCCTTGTCTGCAGAGCGGGCGAAAGCGGCGTATGCCTTCAGCGCCAGCGAGACCTTGCGGTCCCTGTGGGCCACATAACCTTCGCCGGCCTCCAGTTCTGCGCGGCGCTGGGCGAGTTCCTCGTCGCTCAGCTCGACATCTACACGCCGGTTGGGTATGTCGATGCGGATCATGTCGCCGTTGCGGATCAGGGCGATGGGGCCCTTGTTGGCTGCTTCAGGAGCGATATGGCCGATGGCCAGGCCAGATGAGCCGCCGGAGTAGCGGCCGTCGGTCAGCAGGGCCACGTCCTTGCCGATTCCCTTGCCTTTGACGAATGAGGTCGGATAGAGCATTTCCTGCATACCCGGGCCACCCTTGGGTCCTTCGTAACGGATGACCAGGGCCTGACCCTTGTGCAGGGTGCCGTTCAGTATGACCTCAACGGCCTGCTCCTGTGATTCGACCACCAGGGCCGGTCCTCGGAAGTTCCAGATTTCCTTGGGCACGCCTGCGGTCTTGACCACGCAGCCATCGGGGGCCAGGTTGCCGCGCAGTATAGCCAGGCCGCCTTCAGAGACGGCCGGGTGGTCCAGGTCGTGAATGGCGCCGTTGACGCGGTCGGTGTCCAGGTCTTCCCACTCCTTGGACTGGTTGAAAGGCTCGGGGGAGGTGATGTGCCCGGGCGCTGCATGGTAGAGCTCCTTGGCCTGATCCAGGCAGGTGGGGCGCATGATGTCCCAGTCGTTCAGCTTGGACTCCAGATCGGGGTAGTCGATGGAATGCGTGTCCTGGTGAAGGACACCGCCACGGTCCAGCTCGCCCAGGATGCCGCAGATGCCGCCGGCGCGGTGAACGTCCGATATCTCCCAGTCTCCGGAGGGAGAGGCCTTGCAGATGCAGGGGACCGTATGGGAGATGCGCTCGATGTCGTCCAGGGTGAAGTCCACATCCGCCGACTGTGCGGCGGCCAGGATGTGCAGGACGGTGTTGGTGGATCCGCCCATGGCCACATCCATGGTCATGGCGTTTTCGAAGGCTTTCTTGGTGGCGATGGAACGCGGCAGGACCGAGTCGTCGTCATCCTGATAGTAGCGGTTGGCGATCTCGACGACCAGCTTGCCGGCCCGCTCGAAGAGCATCTTCCGGGCTGTGTGTGAGGCCAGGGTGGTGCCGTTGCCGGGCAGGGCCAGACCCATGGCCTCGGTCAGGCAGTTCATGGAGTTGGCGGTGAACATGCCGGCGCAGGAACCGCAGGTTGGGCAGACCGTCTTCTCCAGGGCCAGCAGACCCGCATCGTCAATGCTGTCATCCGCCGAGGCGTACATGACGTCAATCAGATCGGTGCTCTCTTGGACTGTTCCATCGGGCATGACGGTACGTCCGGCTTCCATGGGGCCCCCGGAAACGAATACCGTGGGAATGTTCAGACGCAAGGCGGCCATGAGCATGCCTGGGGTGATCTTGTCACAGTTGGAAATGCAGATCAGGGCGTCGGCGCAGTGGGCGTTGACCGAGTACTCCACAGCGTCCGCAATCAGGTCACGGCTGGGCAGAGAATAAAGCATGCCGGTATGGCCCATGGCGATGCCGTCGTCCACAGCAATGGTGTTAAACTCGCGGGGGATGCCGCCGGCTTCCTTGACGGCCTTGGAGACCAGGCGCCCTACCTTGTTCAGGTGGACGTGGCCGGGCACGAACTCGGAGAAGGAGTTGGCGATGGCCACGATGGGCTTGCCGAAGTCCTCGCCCTTGACGCCAGCGGCACGATAGAGAGCACGGGCGCCCGCGAACTCTCGTTCCTTCATTAATTTGGCTGATCGCATCTGCATAGTTTTATTCAAGTGAACGGGGACGGTGACGGCTCGAACATGACCACATGTTGGAATTTCCGGCGTGTTCACACTGCTTTTCCCGGCAGAGAAGCATCCAAGGCTAAAATCGAGCCCGGGCGGTAAAATCATACAGATTGAATGAATGGTTCATCCAGTCGAATTGGAGAAACATCTTATGGCATTCGGTACCGAGCCCCATCCGCAGGGATTTGCGAATCCACCCATCGACGACCTCATGAAGCACGCCGATTCGAAGTACGCGTTGTCCATTTTCGCGGCCAAGCGGGCCCGTCAGATCAATTCCTATTTCACACAGCTCAACGAGGGCCTGCTGCAGAACGTCGGCCCCCTGGTCGAATACCAGAACCAGGAGAAGCCTTTGTCCATCGCCTTCCGCGAGATCAATGAGGGCCTGCTTGAGGAGACCCTGGGCGAGGACGATCTGAGCGAAGGCAACTGAGCTTCTCGACTCTCGACACAGCGTCCTCGGGCGATGACGGTTTCTAGACAAAGGTGAATGAAATGACAGAGCGACGGCTGATTTCGGCTGAATCAGTGACCGAGGGCCATCCAGACAAGGTTTGCGACCAGATTTCCGATGCCATTCTGGACGATCTGATCGCCCAGGATCCGCATTCGCATGTGGCTGTGGAGACCTCGGCGGCCACTGGCCTCTTCTTCGTTTTCGGAGAAGTATCGTCTCAGGGCTATACGGACATCCAGTCCCAGGTCCGGTCCGTGCTGCGCAGGATCGGCTACACCTCCTCAGATATTGGTCTGGATGCGGATTCCTGCGGCGTGACCGTGGCTCTGAGCGAGCAGAGCAAGGAAATCAACCAGGGCGTGGAGCGGTTGTCGGCCAGCCAGGAGAGCGCCGCCACCCGTGAGGAGCGTTACCAGTCCCAGGGGGCCGGCGACCAGGGAGTCATGTTTGGGTACGCATGCGATGAAACCGACACGCTCATGCCCCTGCCCATCTACCTGGCCCACCAGCTGGCCTTCCGGCTGGCACAGGTGCGCAAGGAGGGAATCATTCCCCACCTGCGGCCTGACGGCAAAACGCAGGTCACCATCGAATACGATCAGGATGACCGCCCCCGCCGGGTGGATACGGTCCTCATCTCCACCCAGCACGATCCTGAGGTTGGGCATGACTGGCTGCAGGAGCAGTTGATGGAACATGTCATCACCCCTGTACTGGATCGCGTCTGCGGCAAGGCTCTCGAACACCAGGGCTACCGGGTGCTGGTCAATCCAACCGGCTCCTTTATTCTGGGTGGCCCTGCGGCTGACGCAGGACTGACCGGACGCAAGATCATCGTGGACACCTATGGCGGTGCGGCCCATCATGGAGGCGGCGCCTTCTCCGGCAAGGATCCCAGCAAGGTCGACCGGTCCGCTGCCTACGCAGCGCGTTGGGTGGCCAAGAACATCGTGGCCGCTGGACTGGCGCACAAGGTCGAGGTCCAGGTGGCCTATGCCATTGGTGTGGCCGATCCGGTCAGCGTCAACGTTGAGACCTACGGCACCGAGCAGGGGGTCAGCCGGGAGCAGATCCAGGAGGCCGTGCGCAAGGTCTTCGATCTGCGGCCTGCCGCCATCATCGATGAGCTGGATTTGTTGAGGCCCATTTACGCCAAGACTGCAGCCTACGGGCACTTCGGCCGGGAGGACCCCGACTTCACTTGGGAGCAGGTGGACAAGGTTGGCGAGCTTAAGGCCGCCATCGGCATGACCAGGTAGCAGCTGTTCATCAAGAGCCACGGCGGGTTCCCGGGTCATCAACTGGGGAATCCACCGCGGCTCTCTTAATTGTGAAAGCGAGGGGATCAGCCATGGATTCGCAGGCCATCAGTCAGCCCGCCCTGGATGGTCTTGCCCCGCGTCGTCGTACGAGCAGCAGTCGAAAGAGGCCCCCGCGCCGACCAGCCGATGAATCCCCCGTGGCACGGGTGGTGTTGGATGTCCAGGCCACTCATCTGGGCGGGACCTTCGATTATCTGGTGGATGCTGACCAGGCCGATCATGCACAGCCGGGATGCCTGGTTCGTGTTCGATTTGGGGCGCGCAGAGTCAACGGCATCATCTGGGAACGTGTCTCGGACAGCCAGGTTCCCAGCGCATCCCTGCGCTATCTGGAGCGGGTGTTGCTGGATCGCAGCCTGATCTCATCTTCTTTGCGCGCGGACATCACTGCTATCGCCAGAGCCTATGGGGGCACTGAAGCCAACATTCTGCGTCTGGCCCTGCCCCCTCGCGTCGCCCGGATCGACAAGGAGCAGCAGCTGGTTCCCGGTCAACCCCGGTTGGCATCCGACCCCAGCTGGGTGGCCGGACTGGCCCAGCGACAGAAGGACCTGAAACAGAGACTTGATCCGGGCTATCAGGGGCTGAAGAAATTGGATCAGTCGCTGGAAGAGGATGCCTTCGCTGCCTTTCTGATTGATATTCTGCCCGGTATGGACCAGGCCGCCCTTCTGGCTGCCAGGGTACTGATTGGCGCACTGCTGGCCGGTCGATCGGCGGTTATGGTACTGCCGGGCACCCGTCAGGTGGCTCACCTGTCTGCAGTTCTCCAGCAACTGGGACTGCGTCCCTTTGGTCCTTCTGTCGCAGCAGGTCCGGGCCAACAGAAGGCACGCGGCTGGTCGGGTGATTTCGCCATTCTGGACAGCGGCATGGCTCCCGCCGAGCGCTACAGGGCCTATCTTGCTCTTGCTTCCGGTCAGGTCCGCTGCGCCATCGGGTTGCGGGCCGCCATGTACGCCCCGGTGGAGGGCCCTGCCCTCTTCGCTCTTATGGACGATGCCAGCTACCAGTACGCCGATGGGATGATGCCATATGCCAATGCCCGCGGGGTGCTGAGGCTCCGGGCGCGTGCCCACGGCGGTGTCTTCCTGGCCATGGCCCGTGCCAGAAGCGTGCGTTCCCACTGGGAGAGTCTGCCCGAGGCCACCGAGGCGGACTCTGGCGTGACTGGTCCAGGAACCGCTTTGACGCTTGACCGGTCCGCGGTGACGACCCTGCTTCCTTGGATTCGCTGGTTGAACCGGGAGGAACTGAGCCATCTGGCCGACCCGACCGTGGGCGCCCGGGTTCCGCATACCGCTGTCGCCGTTATAAACAAAGCTTTGGAGCGTGGTCCGGTTCTGCTGTCCATCCCTCAGGACGGCATATTCGAAAGCCTGAGTTGCGCTCGCTGCCATCATCAGGCTCGTTGCCCGCGCTGTACCGGACCCCTGCGGGCACGACGGCCTGGTGCGCCCCGATGCGCCTGGTGCGGTGCTGCGGCTACGGACTGGTCCTGTCCGGATTGTGGGGGTTCACGGCTTCGGGTCGTCAGGGTAGGCGCCGCTGGGACGGCGCAGGAGCTGCGCATGCTCTTCAGAAATGTGCCCATCGTCATCTCTTCGCCCAGCCAGCCCCGCGGGGTGGTAGAGAGCGTCCGGGATCGTCCCAGTCTGGTCATTGCCACTCCGGGCGCCGAGCCCAGGGTGGTCGGCTCGGGTGTCGTTGGCAACAAAGCAGATACAAACGATCCTGATCTTCCCCGGCTGTCGAGAGGATACCGGGCCGTAGCCATTCTGGATGCCTGGACCAGCCTGTATGCCCCTGGCATCGATGCGCGCATGGACACCCTGGGAGCCTGGATGCGCGTGGCTTCCTTCTGTCGCTCCCGGGCCCAGGGAGGTCAGGTGCTCCTGCTGGGGGAGTGCGATCCCCAGCTGGCCCAGGCGCTGATGACCTGGCAGGGACCGGTGCTCGCCGCCGCCGATTTGGAGGACCGCCGGCTGACTGCCATGCCCCCTGCGGTCGGCATGGCTGCGATCTGGGGTGAAAGGGAGGCCGTCGTCTGGATGCTTGACGCAGTCGGGATTGTGCCGGGTCAGGAGGCTGTCACAGATGCTGGCACTGAACCTGTTCCTGCCCTGCTTGGGCCTGTGCCCATACCTGCGCCCTCCACGCTGAAAGCCGGCTATCTGGAGGGAACCCAGGACAGGGTCCGAGCCTTGGTTCGGGTACCCACCAGCCGCCGGGACAAGTTGGCTGAGGATCTCAAGCAGGCTCAGGCCAAATACGTGGCCGGTCGCGGGCGAGGAGAGCTGCGCTTCCGGATGGATCCCAAGGATCTGACCTGATTGTCGCTTCAGGCGGATATGTACAGGGTCTATGCGGCGTGGTTTCATGAGGGGGCGCAGGCAGAGGCGCATATGGACGAATTCACGAAAGGCGGAAAGTCATGAAGGGATGGCCGGGCGAGATCCGGGTTGAGGCAGATGTGATCAAGGCTGAGCAGGAAGCGGCTCAGGCCCAAGGTCAACCCATTGAACAGGTCATCTTTGACTTCGGCAACGTTCTGATTCGTTGGCAGCCCGAGATGGCCATGGTGGCCCGATACGGGCACAAGAGTATTGAGGCCATGCTGGACGACAGCCGTTCCGGCTTCTACCGGGCCAACAACATGATGGACGGCGGAGCCACCTGCGCCCAGGCCCTTGACTGGGTAGCCGCCAACTGCGGAGCCCCTTGGGATGACATGTTCGCCTACTATTGTGACCACTTCGTCGATTCACTGACCGGCCCTGTGCCCGGTGCCCGCATGCTGGTGGAGGATCTGAAAGCGGCAGGCCTGGGTGTCTGGGGGTTGACCAACTGGAGTGCCGAGCTCTTCCATCACGCCTGGGACGGCGACTCCTTCCTGCATAGGCTGGATGGGGTGGTGGTCTCCGGGCCCATCCACATGCTCAAGCCCGACCCGGCCATCTACCGGTATGCCCTGGATCAGTTCGGAATCCAGGCTGACAGGGCCCTCTTCGTGGATGACAAGGGTATGAATGTAGTCGGTGCAAACAAGGCCGGCATCCGCAGCCTAAGATTCAGTGACCCCTACGGGCTGCGCACCGCCCTGATCGAGGCAGGAGTGAACATTCCTCAGGTGCAGTGAAAGTGTAGTGGTCCAAAGCCGTCAGACGAAAAGGAGATTGCCGATATGGTCATGACATTGCTGTTTGCGGGCACACCCCAGGTCGCCTTGCCATCTCTGAGATTGCTGGCGGCCGACCAGGAGCATTTCCGGGTTGCTGCCGTGCTTACCAGACCCGACGCTCCCCAGGGGCGTGGAAGGCATCTGCATCCCAGTCCAGTCAAGGCTGAAGCCCTGAAGCTGGGGATCCCCGTTCTTGAAGACAACCCATCCGATCCGGATTTTCCGGCGCGGTTGCAGGAAACGGGTGCCAGCTGTGCGGCCGTCGTGGCTTACGGACGGATCCTGCGTCAGTCGGTCCTGGATGCCTTTGAAGGTGGTTGGTATAACCTGCACTTTTCCCTGCTGCCGCAGTGGCGGGGGGCAGCGCCGGTCCAGAGGGCCATTTGGGCCGGGGATACCATCACAGGGGCCACGGTCTTCAGGCTGACGGCCGGCATGGATGAAGGGCCCATCCTGGCTCAGTCCACGGTGGAGATTGGACCGCACGAGACCTCGGGCGAGCTGCTGGATCGGCTGGCCGAGGATGGATCCCACCTGCTGGCTGCCAGCCTGGAGGCCCTTGCTGAAGGTCGGATTCAACCCAAGGAGCAGACGCAGGGCGCCTATCAGGTGGCCGCCAAAATCACCCACCAGGATGCTCACATGCGCTTCGACGTGCCCGTCTTTGCCCTGGATCGGCAGGTTCGAGCATGCAGCCCAGAGCCAGGAGCTTGGTGTCTGTATCAGCAAGGCGATGACCCGCAGGACAAGCAGATAGGGCTGACCGTGCTCAGGGCGGCACCGGCCCGGGGGGACGAGCCCGGGCTTCCTGAGCATCTGGAGCCTGGGCGGCTCGCCATGGACCGTCGCCACCTCTGGGTGGGCACCAAAACCCTGCCCCTGGAGTTGCAGATGGTCAAGGCTGCTGGCAAGCGTGCCATGAAGGCTATGGACTGGGCCCGTGGAGCTCGGTTGGAAGAGGGAGCCAGCTGCAGCTGAGCCCTCCCGCCAGGCTGGCTGTCCAGGCCGAGCGGGAATTCCAGGGACGGACGAAGGAGAGAAGCCATGCAGTCCGATGATGTTGACCAGGCCGACGATGCAAATGACCAGGATCAGGCTGGCGAGCGGCGCAACCGTGCCCTGGCTACGGCGCTTACCAGGGCTGCCAAGGAGCTGGCCAAGGCCAAGAGCCAGTTGGCCCAGCTGGGTCAGCCGCCCTTGACGGTTGCTCTGGCCTTGGGCGTTGATTCTGTTGCCTATGACAGCCAGGGGGTACAACAGGCCCGCCTGCTGATTCTGAACGGTTCCAGGCGGATGGTGGTGCCCCTGGCGTCTGATATCCACGCCGAGCGGATCAGGGCTGGCCAGGAGGTTCTGCTCAACGCCGATATGGTGGTGGTGCGTGTGGGTGATCAGCCGGTGACTGGGCAGGTCCGCACGCTGCGGGAAACCTTGGAATCCGGTGCCTTGCTGGTGGAAGACCCCTCCGGGCAGACCCGCGTCGCCGCACGTGCAGGATCTCTGCAGGACCAGCCTATCGAGGCAGGCAGCGCCTTGCTCATGGACGAAAGCTGTTCAATGGCCCTGGCTGTTCTGCCTGAGTCGGACCAATCCGACATGCTGCTGGAGGAGACTCCTGACGTGGACTTCTCCGATATCGGCGGCTTGGACAGGCAGATTGAGCGTATCCGTGATGCTGTCCAGTTGCCCTTCCAGCATGCCGATCTGATGCGTCGTTACGGGCTTCAGGCCCCCAAGGGTGTTCTGCTCTATGGGCCGCCCGGCAATGGCAAGACCATGATTGCCAAGGCCCTGGCCCGCGCCCTGGCTCAGGAGAGCGATGGCCACGGGGTCTTTCTGTCGGTCAAGGGCCCCGAGGTGCTCAACAAGTTCGTGGGCGAGTCCGAACGGCTGATCCGCCGTCTCTTCGCCCGGGCCCGCAGCCTGGCAGGCGAGGGTGGACCAGTGGTGGTCTTCATCGACGAGATGGATGCTCTGTTACGCACTCGGGGGTCAGGCATTTCATCGGATGTGGAGACCACCATCGTCCCCCAGTTCCTGACCGAGCTGGACGGTGTCGAGTCCTTGGACCAGGTCATGGTCATCGGCGCCTCCAACCGCATCGACATGATCGACCCGGCGGTTCTGCGCCCGGGACGGCTGGATGTCAAGATCCGCATCGATCGCCCCGACAGAACCAGGTCAGCCGCCATCCTGGGCAAGTATCTGGGCTCAGACATGCCCATGGAGGATGATGCCGGTCCGGAGGATCTGATCCAGGTGCTGGTCGACGGGCTCTTCGCCCGGGATGATGACCATCTGCTGGGCAATATCATGGATGCCACAGGCCGATGGAAGCCCCTCTACCTTCAGTCCGTGGTCTCCGGTGCCATGCTGCATAACCTGGTTGACCGGGTCAAGACCATGGCGGTCAAGGCCTCAATCGAACAGGGTCGACAGGTGGGTCTTGACCGTGGGCTCTGTTTGAGGGCGGTCCATGGGCAGTATGAGGACACTATGGAAGAGCTTCGCGGCCAGGACCCGGACCGTTGGGCCGATCTGGCCGGACTGCGCCCAGGGCAGGTCCAAGAGGTTCGCCCCGTCGATGGGCCAGGGGAGCGGTCATGAGTGCCGGGCGGGTGATGGGCACCGAGACGGAATATGCCATTGCTGACCCCCAGGATCCCGGCGCTGATCCACGTACTTTGGCCCTGCGTCTGGTAAGGGCCGCGGCCCGGCCGGACCTGGCTCACATCCGCTGGGACTACGGTGGCGAGGATCCGGTAAATGACGCCAGGGGAGGTCGCCTGCCGCGTTCCGCTGCCGCGCCGAGCATGCTCACTGATGCGCCCGGTGCACGGCTGATCGATGTGGCAGCCCCCAATGGCGCTCGCATTTACGTGGATCATGCCCATCCCGAGTATGCTTCGGCCGAAACGGTGAATGCTTTCGATGCGCTGGTCCAGGACCGTGCGGGTGATCGGATGATGGCCCAGGCAGCAGAGAGGGCAGGGGGCCTGGCGCTCTACAAGAACAACGTGGACGGCAAGGGTGCTGCCTGGGGATCCCATGAGAACTATTTGATGGACAGGGCGGTGCCCTTCGCCAGAGTGGCGGCCCTGATGACCATTCATTTCGTCACCCGGCAGATTTATACCGGTTCGGGCAGAGTGGGCCTGGGACCCAGGAGCGAGGAGGCCGGCTTCCAGCTCAGCCAGCGCGCCGACTATCTGACCAGCCGCATTGGACTGCAGACCACCTTCGGGCGGCCAATCATCAATACCAGGGACGAGTCGCATGCAGGGCCGGACAGTCGCCGTCTCCATGTGATTGTGGGCGACGCCAACCGGCTGGATGCCCCCCTGGTTCTCAAGCTGGGGACCACCGATCTGCTGCTGGGACTCTTGGAATCCGAGGGCGATTCGACCCGCCAAATCGATGAGTTGTTGGATCGCTGGACCCTGGATGATCCGGTGTCTGCCCTGCACACGGTTTCCCGTGATGTCACGTTGACCAAGCCGCTTGCCCTGGCAAACGGGGGATGCGCCGATGCGCTGACCATCCAAAAGGCACTGCTGGATGCGGCCCGCCAGGCCAGACAGGATGCCGACCAGCCAGATTGTGCCGACGACCGGGTTTTGAACCTCTGGGACCAGGTGCTCGAGGATCTGGCTGTGGTGCGTTCGGGCGACGACGAGGCCCGTCTTGCTATGACCGATCAGGCAGGAAGATTGGAATGGTTGCTCAAATGGCAGCTTTTGGAGCGCCTGCGCCGCCGCCGGGCCATACTGGACTGGTCGGATCCCCGTCTGGCGGCCCTGGATTTGGCTTGGGCACGGGTGGATCCCGGCCGTGATCTGCCCTGGCGACTCAGAGGATCCATCCTGCGACTGGCGGATCCCGACCAGATCACCAAGGCCATGGACCAGGGGCCGGAGCAGACCCGGGCCTGGTGCCGTTCCCAGCTGCTCCACCGCTGCCCCCAAGCGGTCAGGGCCGTCTCCTGGAGTCGTGTCATTCTTGAGGAGCAGGGACCGGAGGGAGAGCCTAGGACCAGGGTTGTGGACCTGTCCGATCCGCTGGGTCACACACGGTCTTCCTGCCGGGATGACCACGACATATACTGCTCATAGCGCAGAAAATAGTCCGATATCCGACCGGACGACCACCGGTGGACCACGGTCGGCAATGCCTCGACCACCCGTTTGAAAGAGAAGAGAAGTATGGAATTGCGCGATTTGGCCATGCAGGCCGCCACCATTGCCGTGGAGGCCGGCCGTCATGCCCTTCAGGACCAGATCAACCCCCACGATCCCCGCTCTACCTCAGCCATCGGCCAGGGCACCCAGTTTTCGCCGGGCATCGACACACGTCTGATTCGCTACTGCCGAACCAAGATCGCCGCTCTCGACCCCATGGACGGCTTCTGGGAAGAGGAGGCCGGCAACCGGCGTCCAGGCGGCCGTTACTGGTGTCTGGGCCACATCGACGGTCCGGTCAACTATGTGCGCAACATGGCCGAATGGACGCTTACCATCTCCCTGTTTGCCGTGGACGAGAAGGGCCATGCTTCACCGGTTCTGGGCATCGTGCATGCGCCGGTACTGGGCCTGACCTATCTGGCTGCCAAGGGCCAGGGCGCCATTAGGATCCGGCGGACCATTGTGGGTGACAAACGGGAGAAAATCATCCCTTCCACTATGACCACCCTGACCGGATCAGTAATCAGCTTCGGTATGTCATACTTCCCCAACGAGTCTGAAAAGGTCCTGCAGATTGTCTCGCGCATGGCCGGCAAGCCTGCCGACATCAAGCGCGTCGGTCCAGTCTCGCTGGATCTGTGCCGGGTGGCGGACGGCAGTTACGACGCCTATTTTGAACCGGCTCTGCACTCCTGGGACATCCCTGCTGTTTCTGCGGCGGCTGTCGTGGTCCGAGAGGCCAAGGGTACCCTCTGGCGCTGGGACGGCGGGCATGTGCGCTGGGAGGGCAGCAACGACGTGGTAGCCACCAACGGGCTCATCGCGGAGGATTTGAATACGTATCTGAGCGGGCGCTGATCCGCGCAGGGAAGGAGAGCGACCATGGCTGAGGCATCCCAGCAAGAGCGGCGCATGGCAGCCGGGCAGCAGCAGGAGCAGGAAGAGGATCTGCCGCAGACTGGGGCACAGGAACAGGTCCAGGCGGCTGGATCCGACCTGGATGCCGTCCTGGATGACATTGAGACCACCCTGGAGACCAATGCCAAGGAGTATGTACAGGGCTTCGTCCAGAAGGGCGGCCAGTGATCCATGGCGGACGGGCAGGGGACTGACTCGGACTTTCGCAGGATATTCGGCATCGAGACCGAGTATGGACTGAGCCTGACCGGCGCTGGTGGCCCATATGCCGCCGGCAGGGTGGCCATGGCCATGTTCCGCCCTCTGATTGAGAAGCACGGGTCAACCAACATCTATCTGCCCAATGGTGCCCGACTCTACCTGGACGTGGGATCCCACCCGGAGTATGCCACGGCAGAGGCCCGTGATCCACTGACAGCCCTGACTCAGGTGCTGGCCGGGGAACGAATCATGACCGACCTTGCGGAGCGCGCCCGGAAGTACCTGTCGGAGAACCTGGGCGGGCCTGTAAAGGTTCATGTGTTTGCCAACAACGTGGATGCCCAGGGCCATGCCTTCGGCTGCCATGAGAATTACCTGCTGGACCGGAGGGTCCCCTTGGACATGATTGGAGCTTGTCTGGTTCCTTTTCTTGTCACACGGCAGCTGATCACCGGGGCGGGTCGTCTGAGCCCCGATGGGTTCCAGCTCAGCCAGCGGGCTGACTTTCTTGACGAAGCGGTATCCTCGGCCACCACCCGCGCCCGTCCCATGGTCAACACCCGTGACGAGCCTCTGGCTGATCCCGAACGATGGCGGCGTCTGCATGTGATCGTAGGAGATACCAACCGGTCGCCGCTGGCTACCTGGTTCAAGATGGCCAGCACTCACCTGGTCCTCAACCTGATTGAGCAAGCCTGCCGCCAAGGCCGCAGGCCAGACCTGGCCGACTGGGCCCTGGCTGATCCTGGTGCAGCCGTCCGAGCCGTCAGCCGGGATCGGACCGGCCGGGTCAACCTGGAGCTGGAGGCTTCGACGAAGACCGGCGGCATCAGTGCTCTGGGTCTGCAAGAGGCCTATTGGTCAGCCTGCAAGGCCTTGGTGGACCAACAGGAGGATATAGGCATCGACCGGTCCCAGGCTCTGCATGCCTTGCAACTTTGGAGGATCGCCTTGGATGCGTTGGACGCGGGGCGTTGGCAGGACCTGGCTGACTGGGTGGACTGGGCCGCCAAGCTGCGGCTGCTCCAGGGGCTGAGTCGACGTGGTGCCGGGCGCGATCTGGACCAGGCTCTGGACTTGGACTATCACGATTTGAGCGCGGGAAGATCCTACCCTGGCTTGGTCAGGCATGGGCTCATGTGCTCACCGGTCGACGACTCCGAGGTAGAGCGCGCCATGGATCAACCTCCAGAGGATACCCGGGCGCGTCTGCGTGGCGACTTCGTCCGCGCCGCAGACCGGGGCACGCGCACATGGTCATGTGACTGGAGCCACCTGGTCCTGGGTGGCTCTCGCCGAGTCGAGGTGAACCTGCCCGACCCCTTCGACCACCTGGGCCCGTCCCGATACCGCTCCCTGATGGATTTCCTGAAGAGTGCCTCAGAGCCGCGTGCCTAAGGTTTTGTTTGCAGTGAGAGGCTTCGTCAGGCCTGATATAACAAGAAGGGCCCCGGTATCCGTGGATGGATACCAGGGCCCTTGCAGAAAGGCTGATTTCACTTCTTGTTGGTGACGGCCTTCTTCAGCAGCGAGCCGGCAGAGATACGCACGCCATAGCTGGCCGGAATCTTGATGGTCTCACCGGTGCGGGGGTTGCGGCCGGTGCGGGCGGCGCGCTTGACACGCTCAGCCGAGAACAGACCGGTCAGCTTCAGACCCTCGCCGGACTTCATGGCTTCGACGAAGACATCCTGGAAGGCGTTGACAGCAGCTTCCGCCTGAGCCTTGGTCAGGTTGGACTTCTGCGCAATCTTCGAAACGAGATCAGACTTGTTGTATGCCATAGAACATCCTTCTTTCGGGGGCCTCCCATTGCTTGATTTGGGGAAAGCCCAACGGTCAATGACTGATATTACCGCAGATTAGGCCCAAACACCGCATTTTCCGGGGGTTTCCGACATTTCATCAAGCGATTTTTGAGGTCCACGGGATTAGGACTGCCCGAAGGGATCCTCAGATGCGATTATGGCTGCTCAGCCAGCGCATGGCCAGGGCTCCAAGGGGGATGCGCAGCCAGTAGGTGACCACTCGGAAGACCAGAGTGGCCGAGATGGCCACGCCCGAGGGAACGCCGGCCAGACGGAAGGCCGAGAATAGCACCGCCTCTATGGCTCCAAGGCCACCAGGAGTGGGGACAGCCGAGCCTAGCGTGTTGGCCAGGAGGAAGACGAAGGTGGTCTCGAAAACGTTGGTCCTGCAACCGAAGGCCATCAGGGCGGCCCAGAAACTCATACCCAGGGCGGCAGACTGCAGCACGGCCCCAAGCACGGCCACCACCAGCTGCCTGGGCTGAGTCAGAATCTCTACAAGGTGGCGGGCATAGGAGGCCACGATGGGCATCAGCCGCTCCATGACCAGCCGCCTCGTGTAAGGCACGGCCATGATCAGGGCCGCGATGATGGCTACCGTTCCGATGACGATGACCAGGGTGTTGGTGGGGATCATACCGGATAGGGTGTTGCGGCCGGTAAAGAGGCCGATGACGATCAGCAGGCAGAAGGTGGTTGCGAACTGGACGGCCACCACAGCGCTCATGATGGCTGTGGCCATGGTGTTGTCATAACCGTCCCGCCGCAGGAACTGCAAATTGACGAAGGCCGGTCCTACCCCGGCGGGCATGGAGACCGAGGTGAACGAGGAGGCGACCTGGGACAGGAAGATGCCCCTGAAGTCGCGCTTGGCAGGGTCGATGAAGACTCCCAGAGTGATGGCACAGCCCACCCATGACAGCGATCCCAGCAGGAAGGAGAGTCCGGCCATCCAAGGGTTGGCGTTGCGGACGGCACTGATGACCTGGGGCAGGTTGAACTGGGTGACGATGACCGCCACTGCCACTACCAACAGGGCCAGGGCTACGAAGCTGCGCAGACTGAAACGCGAGAGGGTCACCTGGCTGGTCTCCGCCACCGACTCAGGAGGAGCCAGGCCCCGCAACTGCTTGCGCAGGTCAGTCAGAATCTGTCGATCCCAGCCGGGCAGGGCCTGGGTCTGTGAGGGAATGGCCACCATCTGGCAGAAGGGCGACAGGCTCACCAGGGTCTTGGCCCCCCAGGAGGCACGGGCGGCCTCGATGGCTTGATCTACACCGATCAGCGCGGCAATCAAGGCCAGAAGCTGGATCCGGTCCAGGGCGATGTTGGCCTGTGAGCTGGCGCTGTCACCGTTCTCCCAGCCGGCGATGACCATGGAGCCGGACCGGTCCATGGCCAGAGTCTCCGGACGTATGCGGCGGTGTGTAAAGCCGCGCTCGTTGGCCCGGCGAAGATAGTCCATCAGTTGCTTGGCCCTGTCTGTGTCCAAGCTCCTGGGTTCCAAGGGCCGAAGGTGGACATCATCCTCCAGGACCAGGATTGAGGATTCCGCGCTCTCAGCCAGGCCATAAGGGTGCAGGGCGGTCAGCTCCAGGTCTCGCAATTCAGCCAGCATAGCCATGTGGTGTTGCATGGAGTTTCTGACCGACCTGTCCCGGCGCATGGAGACTCCGGACAGCTTGATCCACTGCCATAGCTGCATCAGATAGCCCATGGTGTGCAGCTGGCCGTCCATGACCGACACCGTGTAGGTGCGGCCATCCCTGTCTTGGGCTCTGTAGATGCGGGAGGCCTCAATCAGATCGTCGTCGAGGGCGGGCAGGGGCTGGCCATCGGCATCCAGGCTGGGATCCTGACGTTCCAGGCTGGTGGCATGGATGCCGATGGAGGCTATGGCCTGTACCACTCCCTGCCCCCAGGCGCCCTTGTTCTGCGTGCCCGCCAGGTATCGGACGACCATGCCCACGATCCGTCCAAGGATCAGCGAGACCAGGACGCCGCTGGCCGAATTGGAGGATATGGCGACCATGATGACGGCCACGACGTATAGAGCGTTCCATCCCCATTTGACCGAGCTGCGCAGTCGACGGGGTCCTGCTGCGCTCAGGAAGGCTGCCAGACCGGCATAGAAGTCAGGCAGCAGAACGGGCGATCCTATGGCGTTCTGGGAGCTGAATGAGGCGATCAGGGTGGGGTTGCCCGCTTTCAGGATCAGGTTGGAGGTCAGCATGACCAGCCCGAACCCTAAGAACATGGCCAAGGGGGCAGTGATGGCCTGGACCCACTCCCTGTTGACCAGCAGGTGGATAAGCACGGCCAGGACCACGGTCACCGTGACTGCCTGCTGCAGGAAGGCGGTGGGTACGTCCATGAGCCAGTCCATGGCATTGCCGGCCTGGCGCATGTCGGACTCGACCCCTGCGGCTATGCCTTTCAAGTAGATGGCTGCCAGGGTGACAAGAATTCCCAGGATCAGAGCTGCCAAGGCTCGAAGCAGGTCCTCAGCGTCATGGACCCGTTGGGGCGGGGTATCCCGGATGACGACCTGATCTGCCTGTACAGGGTCAGCGGAATCAGTGTCTTCGGGAGTAACGGTCGACTGGGACGGTGTCATGGTCAGTCGCGATCGAAGTCCACCAAGGTTCCGGCTGCTCCGGTGTAGGTTGCCGGTGTCAAGGCCTTGAGCCGACTTGCCGTGTCCTGGTCCAGGTCCAGGCCATCGATGAAGCGTTCGACATCCTCCCGGCCGATCCTCTTGCCCCGCATCAGCTCCTTGACCTGCTCATAGGGATGATCCATGCCTGTACGTCCAGCCAATCCAGCGGCCCGCATGGCCGTCTGTATGGGCTCGCCCAGGACCTCCCAGTTGCTGTCCAGCTCGCGGGCCATCAGGGCCTTGTCAGGGTGGATGGTCTGCAGGCCGCCGTCCAGGTTGTCCAGAGCCAGCAGGCTGTATCCTAGGGCCGAACCGATGTTGCGCTGGGTGGTGGAGTCGGTCAGGTCCCGCTGCCAGCGGGTTTCGGTCAGGGTGGTGGCCAGGGTGTCCAGCAGGGCTCCCGAGATCTCCAGATTGGCTTCGGCGTTTTCGAAGCGTATGGGGTTGACCTTGTGGGGCATGGTGCTGGACCCTGTCGCGCCTTTGACGGGTTCCTGGGCGAAGACGCCGCGGGAGATGTACATCCAGACATCCACGGCCAGGTTGTGCAGGATCCGGCCCAGATGAGCAATGTTGCTGAAGAGCTCGGCCTGCCAGTCGTGGGACTCGATCTGGGTGGTCAGTGGGTTCCAGACCAGGCCCATCCGTTCCACGATGAAAGTCCGAGTCAGATCGATCCAATCCACCTGCGGAAGGGCGGCCAGATGGGCGCCAAAGGTTCCAGTGGCGCCATTCATCTTGCCCATGTAGTCCTGATTGCGGATCCGGTCCAACTGCCGGTGCAGTCGGTGGACATAGACCGCCATCTCCTTGCCCAGGGTAGTGGGTGTGGCCGGCTGGCCATGGGTCAGGGCGAGCATGGGTAAATCCCGGTATTGTTCCGCCATGGTAGCCAGATGATTCTCGATCCGGGTGGCCTTGGGGAGCCAGACCTGTTCGACTCCGCCTCGGATGCAACGGGCATAGGCCAGGTTGTTGATGTCCTCGCTGGTGCAGGCGAAATGGACCAGGGGTGTCAGCCTCGGCAGTTGGGACTCGCGGCCAAGTGCTGTGGCTGCTGCCTCCAGACGGCGGTCGATGTAGTATTCCACAGCTTTGACATCGTGGTGCGTCTGGGCTTCGATGCCCGCCAGTTCGGTGATGCCGTCGGCATCGAAATCCTCGGGTATGGCTCGTAGGTAGCCCTGTTCTGCCTCGGTCAGAGGCTCTACGCCCGGTAAAACCGGATGCTGGCCGTTGCCCTGGTAGCCGTTGGCCAGCATGATCATCCATTCGACCTCGACCCGCATGCGCTCGCGGTTCAAGGCAGGTTCGCTCAGATATTCCACCAGATCGGCAGTCTGTCTGCGGTAACGTCCGTCCAAGGGATTGAGGGGGATGACTGGGGTGATTCGGCTCAGGTTCATGCCTCCAGCCTAGACGACCGGGTCAACCAGCAGGAACGGCATGGACACTCCTGGTGGCGCGCGTGTCCGGCTCATTGCCGCAGCCTGCCTCGGTAGTAGCGAGTCTCCTGCAGATCGCCCTCGATGGCATGGGCGAAATGGTCGTCCTGACGTTCTACTGCCGGTGAATTCTGATCTCGGGCATCGGCCCAGGCCGCCTGCTGGTAGGCCATACCGTGGGTGGATTCCTTGCCGGGTCCGGCAGTGGTCACTGTCCTGCCAGTCTGATGGCTGCCTGGAGGGGGAGGTCCGCCCGCTCTTCCCCTGACTGTCAGCTGGTTGGGTCGGGAGGAGTTGTCTGCTCCATCAAGGCTGGAGACCAGTTCTTCGCGCATCTCCACGCTGGTGACCCAGGTGTCTGATTCTATCTGGCGATGGGCAATGGGCGATCCGACGGTCACGATGTGATCAAAGCGGTAGCGGTCCGAAAGATCCGAGGCCATGGTGGCGGCCACGATGCCGCCCTGGGAATGGCCCACCAGGCTGACCGGATCGTGCGGGCGCACCCCTGCATCCTGCATGGCCTGGTCTACTAGACGCAGGGATGCCGCCCTGTCGCGCACTGAGGCCTTGTCACTCATGAGCTGGATGTTCTGGGCCCATCCGATGGGGGAGTCCAGATGGGAGCTGGTGCCGGGTATGTAGACCAGCCAGTGGTCTTTGCCGTCGGCCTTTCGATAGCGCTGTACGGCGATGGTGGAATAGGGGATGCCGTCCCGGCAGGATCCCAGGGTCTCCAGGTTGTGCAAAGCACCGGCTATGTCATTGGCCTCGCCTAATCCTTTGCCCTGTGGATGAACAGTATCCATCGCAATCTGGTCACCCTGAAAATGAGCGAGTATCAAAGGCATCAGCAGGCCAGGGCCGGTGACCAATCCGCCAATGGGATCATGATGGTCCGAGGACAGGCCGGATGCGACGGCGTTCAGCAGGGGCTGTTGGATGCTGGCCGTGGTTTCCAGGAATTCCTGGAGTTGCGATGCGTCCAGGTGATCGGTCAGTTTGGCTGCTCCCAGGCCCAAGCCGATGGATCCCAGCATGAACGGGGCAATGGGCTGAAAGACGGTCAAGGCTTTGGACATCAGGGAGTTCATCAGCCTGTCCATGAATGATTCAGCCTGCGAATACAGCCCGTAGGCCTTGGTCAGCTTGTCGGCCACAGACTGGAGCTGGGTGCGCAGATCTCTGCAGGCTTCGGCCTGGTTATTGCAGAAGGTCACCATCAAATCCAGGGGCAGATGGGCATGATCCGGCAGCGGCATGGCAGCCTGGGCGCAGGGGAGAGTCGGCAGTCCCGGCATGGTTCTGCGGATGGCCTGATTGGTCAGAACCCATTGGGACTGCAAGGTGGCCAGGGCACTACCTGCCTGGTTGAGTCGGTCTGCCATGCCGGTCAGATGGTCCAGTTCGGCGCGTGTATAGCCATTGGCATCGGGGGCAGCGGTTATCGTCCGCTTCATGGCCGGCTCTCTTGATCAATCAGGCTTAGGGTACGTCCTGCCTGGACGCGCTGGTCCTGGCAGAGGGCATCCATGGCCCGCACCTGGGCCCGATAGGCTTCAGCGGCCCGCCCTTGCCAGTCGACCCTCAGAGCCTGGTCGGCCAATTCACTCAGATGGACCAGAGTGGCTCGCGACTGCCGGGCCATGTCGGACAGCAAGGTCCGACAGCGGGCTGCCTGTGCATGACAGGGGCAGGATCCAGCTGAGTCCGGATCAGCCAGGTAGGAGGATTGTTCCAGGAAGGGGCTCAGGGCGGGCAGTGATGAGGATGACCTATACATGCCTCTACTACAACATAGCGATCATCCTGAAATGATCCCCATAGGGCCATGTGGTCGAATGAGGTCCGATTCATCTGGCTGTGGACGGATTTACCGCTCATTCTTGACTCTGTCAGTCAGATAGCTGAGAGAGGTTCGTCTGCATGAGGATCGATTTACTGGAAAGGAGGCGTTGGAACGACTCACGCGAAAGGCTGTGTGCGGCCGGTCACCAGGGTTTGACGTTCTTCCCCTGACCCTTCTTGTCGCTCGCCTGGCCTGACGGCGTGGGGGAGGCAGACGGTTGACTCTGCTGTTGGTTGTGTCTGAGCAGATTCTCCACCTCGGCTTCCTGCTGCTTGGTCAGCCCTGAGTGGGAGCTCTTGTTGGATCCGTTCTGTCTGTCCTGGGCCTTATTGGCTTTCTGCTTCTTGAACAGACGCTCCGTGCGGCTGGTCAGCGCAGTGTTGGCAGCTCGGTTGGCCTCGGCAGCATGTCTGGTCTGTGGCAGAATCAGGGGTCCAGGCCGTTCGACCTGGGCAAAGAGATGCTCGGCCTGGTCCTGCAAAGCCTTGATGGATGCTGGATCGGCCTGGGGGTTTTGGACCTGTCGAACGTTGGTGCTCAGCGTGCGCGTGCCCTCGTTATAGGTGGCGATGGCTTTGATGTTGATCAGGCCCCAGGCTCCGGCCAGGGCTGCAACCAAGGCCAAGCCACCCAAAATCAGGCGCACTCGCAGGCGGCGGCCGCTCCTTGCGTCTTGCTGGGACTTCCTGCTCATAACAGTCTCCTCGAAGTGCGAATCCAGAGCCCCACCTCAATCAGGATCAGGACCAGCTCCACCAGTGCCAGCGGCCAGACCAGCGGGGTGACATGCTGGCGGACCTGGTCTACCTTGGTCACCCGGTAGCGCTTGGAAGCTGCAGCCGTACTCCCCTCACGCAAGGTCGTCCCCTTGGTCAAGGCCTGATAGTGGCCGCTCATCTCGTCGGCCATGGCCTTGAGGGTTTTCGGATCCATGACGGAGATGCCCGGCTGGCCGGTCTTTGGGTCCGTCACCCAGCCGTCGGCATCGCTTCCGCCGACATCGGAGCTCAAGGGCACCATGCCACCCTTGGTCGAGCCGGTTCCCAGCACAAAGGCATCGTCCAGACCTTCCCTGAGGACGCTGAAGGATCGTCGTTCATCAGATCCGGTCTGTTCGCCGTCGCTGATCAGGTAGAGCAGGATTCGGTCGTCCGGATGCCGGTCCTTGGTCTGTTTCAAGACCAGGCTCAGGCGATCCAGCGGAGCATCGAGGCTGGAGCCGGAGGATCGGGATGTGGGCTCTGTAGCCAGCCCCCTGGCCCAGTTGTCCACAGCCCGTACGTCGGGTGTCAGGGGCAGATCGACGCTGGCCGAAGCGCCGAAGCTCAGGGCCGAGAAAGAGGCATCGGGGTAGATGCGTGTCAGTTCGTGGACAGCTGCCCGGGCCGCATCCAGTCGGCTGATTCCTTCCTGGTTGCCATATCCAGCATCCTTGACCGCCATGGATCCGGTTACGTCAACCGCGATGAAAACATCAGTGGCGTTGATGGCTTTATCAGTGGTCTTGCTGACCGTGCTGGGAGTCAGGACCATGAGGGCCAGGATCAGGACCATGGCGGTGCGCCGGGTCAGGGCCCAGCGATCGGCGTCCGTATCCTGCCCCTTGCGCAGTCCATGGATGACCAGCGCGATGGCCAGGAGCAACAGCAGGCCCGCCAGAAGGCCGCCGGCCACCCATCCCAAGGCAGGCTCAAAGGTCAGGGATTTGAGTATATTCATCGCTTCAGCCTCCAGGCCAGGAGCAGATATCCCGATAGTGCCAGGGCCAGGACCAAGGTCCACCAGCCGGGTGCATCCACCAGGCTGGACTGCTCTTGTTGACGTGGGTCGGCTCCGTGTCGGTGCTCAATCTGGCGGACAAGTGCGTTGATGGAGTTGCCGTCCTGCCGTCGCAGGAAGATGCCGCCCTGCGCTTCGATCAGCCGCTGCATCTGCCGGGTGCTTTCATCCTTGGTGCCCTGGTCCGGTCCCGAATAGAGACCGTCCACAGAGATTCCTGCGGCTGAGGTAAGTCTGAGCGCCTCTTCCAGGGTGTATGTGGGTTTGCCGGAGACTACGTTATCGGTGGCCAGGACCAGGGAGCTCGACCGTTGGCCGGCCTTTGCGGGTCCGTTCTGGTCCTTGGGAGCGAATTGCGGCAGGAGCGCGGCGCAGCCTACCAGCCCGTCACCGATCAAGGAAGTGGTGTCCCGGCGGTTCTGCGTGCCCTCCAGCCAATCGCTGATGTCCTGGTACTGTCGTCCGCTCATGGCGTCGATGCGGTCCTGGGACTGCACCCCATCCAGGATCCGCCGCGCCTTGCTCAATTCGGCGGTGATCATGTCATAGTCGTCGGTCAGGGGGAAGACGGTGCGCGAGGTGGAGTTGAAGATGCTCAGAGCCATGCGTTCGCCCCGGAAGTTGCGGACCAAATCAAGGTAGGAGGCGATAACCTGCCGGTCGTAGGGCAGGGTGGACCCGGACACGTCCAGGCATAGAACAATATCGCGGTTATGGCCTTGCTCCAAGGTTCGATCGACCCGGGCGGGCCTTGCGGCAAGGCTCAGAGCCATCAGCAGGGCCAAAGAGAGCAGGACCGCAGCGCAACGGTTCAATCGCCGCCAGCGCCGAAGGGCCTCATGGCCCTCCTCGGTGTCGAGGTCGCTGTTCAAGGTCCAGACCCGAGCTTCCGGTTCCTGATCTGGCTTGCCATGACGCGCCATAGGGTAAGCCAGCAGGCCGAACGCCAGGACCAGGACCAAGGCCAGAACCGGCAGCCAGGGCCACCTCCAGGACAGATTGCCTATACTCATCGCGGCCACCGTTCGATCAGATCCCTTACCCAATCGGCTGCCTGATTCACCGTGGCGCTGGTTCCTGTGCTGTCCCGGGGGAGTGCAAATTCAGGCGGGTAAAGGGCATCTATGGTCTGCCGAAGCAGGTCGAGGCCCTGTCGGGTGCTCGGCGTGCGGGGCTGAGCCTTGATCTCAGCTAGAGTCTTGGCTTTCATATCGCTGTTCCAGGAACGGGATGCGAATCCACGAGCGATGGTGGCCAGTGCCGTCATGGCTTGGTCACGGTCCAGTCGGCCACTGTCGTACTGGGCCACCACCTGATCGATCCGCTGACGCCACGCATTGCGGGAGTCAAAGTTCGCTTGGACCGTATGTTCCCCCTTCTGACGACGGTACTTGGGCAGGAGAAGGGCCGTTGTGATCAGGGCCAAGGCCAGTATGACGGCGGTCGCCGTCAGAGCCAGCAGCCAGGTGGGTTGGGTCATGGTAGGCATGACCCTGATTCGGACATGACTGGACGTAAGAGGGATCAGGACGACAGCATTCATGCCGCCATCACCGTCCGCCGCATGGGGATGCCCGGCCGGCCGGCTGAAAGCAGGTGGATGAACCTGTTAAACATGGTTGTACTGGAGTCGGCCCGGATCAGCGAGGCTCCGATTCTGGACAATTCCCTCCCAAAGGCCTCGATCTGGTAGCGCCTGTGCAGGTCTACAGCCCGTGTCCCGTTCGCAGTGCGCAGGAAGGCCGGAATCTGCCTTCCGCTGGGTGCATCCGTTACCGAGTCCATAGCGGGCTGCTGGCGCAGAGGATTCATGGTCTCCACTCCGATGAGATTCAAGGGGTGTGTGGTGGCCAACTGGCGGATGGTCGGCATCAGGTCAACGTTCAATGCCGACTGGTCGGTGGCGATGACCAGCATGGCCTGCCGGTCCTGGATGCCAGCGGCGTAGCCCAGCAGGGCTTCAAGGTTGCGCGGCTGATCCAGCGGTGACTCCAGAGCTCGGTCCAGGGTCTGCTCGAATCGAGCGAAGCCGCCCTGGCAGGGTATGCGGCGGATAGCGGATGAATCGACCAGGACCAGGTCCACCTCATCGCTGCGGCGCAGGCAGAGGGAGGCGAACATGCACAGGGCATTGGCGGCCACCTGGATGGCCTGCTCCCCGTCAGGGCATGTTCCGGACATCTCTCGGCCGACATCCAGCAGCAGCCAGACCTTGCTGGTGACCAGGCGTTCGCGCTCCACGACCATGGGCCGACCCAACCGTGCGCTGGCGTGCCAGTCGATCATGCGGGTTTCGTCTCCGAATTCATAGGCGCGTAAGTCGGCACGCTCATCTCCGCCGCCGCGACGGCCAGAGGAGTGCTCGCCCTCTAACAGGCCCAAGGCCCTGCGTACCGTGGGAAGCCGCAGACTGGTGTCCATGGACTCGATCCGTCTGCGGACCGGGTCGCGATACGGGTGTCGACGGCTCATGGCACTGGCACCCTGTCGACGATCTGGTCGATGATATCGTCGCTGCTGATGCCGTCTGCCTGGGCCTCGAAGGTCAAGAGGATCCGGTGACGGAGCACCGAATGGGCCCAGTCTTTCAGATCCTCGGGAATGACGTAATCCCTGCCTGTCAGCAGGGCTCTGGCCTGGCCGATGCGCACCAAGGCGATGGAGGCGCGTGGACTGGCTCCCAGTCTCACCTGCTCGGCCAGCCCTTGGATGGGCCGCGAACCAGCACCCCTGCTGGTGGCTGCCAGATCGACTGCATATCGCATGATGGGCTGTGCCACGTGAACCTGCCGGGCCTTCTGCCTCAGGAAGTCCACATCGGCGATGGTCAATGCGTCCCGATCGTCCTTGCCGGGCATGTCGGTGCCACGGGTGGTCAGCATCTGCAACATTCGGGTTTCCTGGTCGGCATCGGGATAGGTCATGACTGCCTTGAGCATGAACCGGTCCATCTGGGCTTCGGGCAGGTTGTATGTGCCCTCTTCTTCGATGGGGTTCTGGGTGGCGATCACCATGAAGGGCTGGGGCAGGGCCATGCGTTCGCCGCCGATGGTGGTCGCGCCCTCGGCCATGGCTTCCAGCATGGCCGACTGGGTCTTGGCGTTGGAGCGGTTGATCTCGTCCAAAAGGACGAAGTTGGCATGAATTGGTCCCAGCTGTGTGGAGAAGCGCTGTGTGGAGAAGTCGTAGACCTGGGTGCCTACCAGATCCGAGGGCATCAGGTCGGGTGTGCACTGGATCCGTTTGAAGCTGCCGGAGACCGAGGTGGCCAGGGTCTGGGCGGCAGTGGTCTTGGCCAGGCCAGGCACGGATTCGATCAGGATGTGTCCAGAGGCCACCAGCGTCAGGATCAGGGCCTCGCGCAGGTTCTCCTGACCTACCAGAGTCCTTGAAAAGCGGGTCCGGATCCGGTCGGCCAACTGACGGCAACGTTGCAGGTCATCCTGGCTGATTGGCGGAACCTGCCGGTCTTTACCGGGCTGAACAGATGGGGACTGACTGGGTCGAGGTGGGAATAATGGCATAGCAGACATGGTAACGGCATTTCCTGACGACTCAGCCAGCAGGGCTCAGGTCAGGGACCAGTCCACCGGCTGGGCGCCCATGGCCTCCAGCGCTTGGTTGGCCTTGGAGAATGGACGGGATCCAAAGAAGCCGTACCGGGCCGATAGGGGGCTGGGATGCGGGGATTTGATGATGGCTGCGTTGGTCAGCAGGGGCTCTAGGCTCTGGGCCTGCCGTCCCCAAAGAATGGCCACCAGGGGCCGGACCTTGCCCTCCTGGTCGCGTCTGTCGTTCAAGGCGCGGATGGCTGCATCGGTGATCTCTTCCCAGCCCTTGTTCCGGTGGCTGGCCGGCTTGCCAACCCGTACAGTCAGGCAGCGGTTGAGCAGCATGACCCCTCGCCTGGTCCAAGGCGTCAGATCGCCATTGGAAGGCGTGGGCAGGCCCAGGTCGGAGCTCAGCTCGGCGTAGATATTGCGCAGGGAGCCGGGGATGGGGCTGACCGCAGGGTCCACGCAGAAGCTCAGTCCCACCGGATGCCCGGGGGTCGGATATGGGTCCTGGCCCACGATCAGGACCTTGATGGAGTCGAAGGGGATGGTAAAGGCGCGCAGGATGTTCTTGCTGTCAGGCAGATAGCGGTGGCCCTGGGCCAGCTCGGATCTGAGGAAGTCGCCCATCCGGTGAATATTGGGTTCGACAGGTGCCAGAGCCCGGGCCCAGCCGGGATCCACGAGTGCGCTCAGAGGTTTGCGGTGAGGCCGGCCCTGGCCTCCTGCTATGGTCGGAGGGTTAGTACCGGTTCGGTTCGTCGGCTCAGGGGAGGTTGCGGCAATAGGCTGGCTGCTGTTCATAAGGTCACTATATCGCTTGGCGATATGGGCCGGTCATGACTGCTTCGGCCATTTCAGGGTTGGCGGAGGATGTCGAATGGTCAGTTGAATGTTGACCCGACGACGCATTACTTATAATGGTTCAGGATCCGGTGGAGCAGAGGAGAGTTCATGGCTAGCACGCGCGACAATGGGACGCAGGCGCGCCCTCAGGTTCATGATGCGTTCGACAACCCTCCCAAGGGGCCGGTCGGCGTACATCGCGGGCCTCGTTCCCTGTCGATCAGGGTTCTGCCCTACCTGCTGGTGGTTGTCTTGGCGGTGCTGTGCGGCCTGGGCGTATGGGCTGCGGTCAGCGGTTCCCTGCCCTGGCAGCAGACGCATACCGAAGCATCCCGGGTCATCAGCAGCCATCTGCCGAAGCGTTCAGCATCTTCTTCTGCTTCAAGCAGTGCGACCGCTACTGATCAAGCCTCTCAAGAACAAACTTCTGAGCCTTCATCCCAGTCGCCGTCAGCGAGCGCTTCCAGCAGCAGCCCGGCTCCCGTGGTCAACCGGGGCACGCAGGTCACCGTCATCAATGGAACCAGGGTCAACGGGTATGCCGGCAAGAAGCGCCAGGTTCTGGTCAATGCCGGTTACACTGCGGTGACGGCATCCAACCCGCAGGATGCACTGCCTGGCGTAAGCACGGTCCGCTACCGTGACGAGGCCGACAAGGCCACTGCCCAAGAGGTGGCCAATCTGCTGGGTATCACTCAGGTGGAACAGTCCTCTGTAGCTTCCACTCCGGTGGAAGCCATCCTCATGCAGTGAGTCCGGTCAGCCGCACAGCGGAGGAAATATGACGGCAAAACATTCAGAATTTCGGCTCGGCGTTTTGCAATTGCCTCATAAATAGGCCTAAACTGACCTTGCCGACCAGGCAGATGCGGTCAGTCTCGTATCTGTTGTGACGCGGCACCTATGTTAAGGAAGTTAGTTATGGCACAAGGCACTGTGAAATTCTTCAGCGCTGGCAAGGGTTACGGATTCATCAATCCTGACGATGGCGGCGAGGACGTGTTCGTGCACTACTCAGCCATTCAGTCCGATGGTTTCAAGACCCTTGATGAGGGAGATAAGGTCGAATATCAGGTGGAGCAGGGCCCCAAGGGCCTGCAGGCAACCAAGGTCACCAAGCTCTGATTGTCTCTTCTGTATTCGTCATGGGGACCCCGGGTCATTCCGGGGTCCTTTTTTATGGCTCCTCAGCCCATATCCAGACGCTGAGCCAAGATTGTGCAGGGTGCGGATTGTCTGCAGGCGTGGCCGGTACGTTAAGTCTGATATGACATACAGCCTGTAGCGTATTTTCCCTTCGGGTTGGCACTCGGCCCAGACGAGTGCTAATCTGCTGAATTAGCACTCGAGGTGCGGGAGTGATAACACGACAGCTGACGGTCGGGTTCCGTTCCACGCCGACGGTGGGTCATGAAACCTCAAGCCATGACGGAGGAAGCAACAATGGCAAAAATCATCGAGTATGACGAGGAAGCTCGTCAGGGCATGCTTGCCGGCCTGGACAAGCTGGCCGATACGGTCAAGGTTACGCTGGGCCCCAAGGGCCGCAATGTGGTGCTGGACAAGTCCTACGGCGCACCGACAATCACCAACGATGGCGTCTCCATCGCCAAGGAGATCGACCTGGAGGATCCGTACGAGCGCATCGGCGCCGAGCTGGTCAAGGAAGTCGCCAAGAAGACTGACGACGTCGCCGGAGACGGCACCACCACCGCTACCGTGCTGGCCCAGTCCCTGGTGCATGAGGGTCTGAAGAACGTGGCCGCCGGGTCCAACCCCATTGCCCTGCGCCGCGGCATTGAGAAGGCTGCTGACGCCATCGTCAAGGAACTCGTGGCCCAGTCCAAGGAAGTCGAGACCAAGGACCAGATCGCTGCCACCGCCACCATTTCTGCAGGCGACCCCGAGATCGGCAATGAGATCGCCGAGGCTCTGGACAAGGTCGGCCAGGATGGCGTGGTCACCGTCGAGGACAACAACCGCTTCGGACTGGATCTGGAGTTCACCGAGGGCATGCGCTTCGACAAGGGCTACATCGCTCCTTACTTCGTCACCAACAACGACGATCAGACCGCCGTTCTGGATGATCCCTACATTCTGCTGACCTCGGGCAAGGTTTCCAGCCAGCAGGACGTGGTCCACATTGCCGAGCTGGTCATGAAGACCGGCAAGCCCTTACTGATCGTGGCCGAGGACGTGGACGGCGAGGCGCTGCCCACTCTGATCCTCAACAAGATCCGCGGCACCTTCAATTCCTGCGCTGTCAAGGCTCCTGGCTTCGGCGACCGCCGCAAGGCCATGCTGCAGGATATGGCCATCCTGACCGGCGCACAGGTCGTGTCCGATGAGCTCGGTCTCAAACTGGACTCCATCGACATGAGCGTGCTGGGTACTGCCAAGAAGGTCATCGTCTCCAAGGACGAGACCACCATCGTTTCCGGTGGCGGTTCCAAGGACGAGGTCTCCGCACGTGTGGGCCAGATTCGCACCGAGATCGAGAACACCGATTCGGACTATGATCGCGAGAAGCTGCAGGAGCGGCTGGCCAAGCTGGCCGGCGGCGTGGCCGTCATCAAGGTCGGCGCAGCCACCGAGGTCGAGGCCAAGGAGCGTAAGCACCGCATCGAGGATGCTGTCCGTAACGCCAAGGCTGCCATTGAAGAGGGCCTGCTGCCCGGAGGTGGCGTGGCTCTGGTTCAGGCCGCAGCCAAGGCTGAGAAGGAAGTCAAGCTGGATGGAGACGAGTCCACCGGCGCTTCCATCGTCTTCCGTGCCATCGAAGCCCCCATCAAGCAGATCGCCGAGAACAGCGGTGTCTCTGGTGACGTGGTCATCAACAAGGTCCGTTCGCTGCCTGCTGGCCAAGGCTTCAACGCCGCCAACAATGAGTACCAGGACCTGCTGGAGGCCGGCGTGGCCGACCCCGTCAAGGTGACCCGTTCCGCGCTGCAGAACGCAGCCTCCATTGCTGGGCTCTTCCTGACCACCGAGGCTGTCGTGGCCAACAAGCCTGAGCCTCCGGCACCTGCCGCCGCTCAGCCTCAGGGCGACATGGGCTACTGATCCTTGAGGTTCGGCTGAGCTTTTCGGCTGAACCTAGTGATCGCCAAGGACAGGGGCCTGCGCACCGGGAATGGTGCGCAGGCCCCTGTCTCTTTTATGGTCTGTCTTTCCATATGCTTGCCAGATCTGGACCCGATATGCCGTGGTCAAATAGTTTTGAGCTGCCAGCACATAGGTCCGGTGCTCAGGCTCCGGCGAAGAGGCGTGTGGCCTGGGCTTCGGTATCTGCATAAAGAGCAGAAGCTTGGGTTAATGCCGCCTGGATGCCTTCAAGTGCTTGTTCCATCTGGGCTTGCGAGGCGCGCCACTGCTGGGCCACTGTGGCGAATTGGCTGGCCGCCGAGCCCTGCCAGACGCTTTGAAGATTGTCCAGGTTGGTGTACATTCCCGCCACGGCATCTCTGATGGCCCCTATCGAGCCGCTGACTGCGCCGGAGGCTGTCTGTATCTGATCTGAATCAACTTGGAACCGTGTCATGGTTGTCCTTTCCGTGAATGGCGGTGATGGTGGGGGAGTCCGATGCCGTCAGCCGCTACTGTGGACACTATGACAGTGTTCACGCGGTTGCCCCGTCCACGGACCCATGTGGTCGAACGAGTCTTCCTCCACAAGGCGAGTCCAGGCTGCGCTCCGGCCATGAGGCGGGTTCTGGCTTTCCTGCTCTTGACGGTTTTGATGACAGGCGCCCTTGGACAGACCAGGGTCTTTGCCGATGAGCCTCAGACCGGGGCCGGAACCATGACCGACACGATCACTGATCCACAGAATCTGCTGGGTTCTGATGTGGGATCCGTCAAGGATGCGATCAAGGAGACTGCAGAGCAAACAGGAGTATCGGTCCGACTGCTCTACCTGCCGCATTTCTATGAGGGTGTCAAGCCGGAGATCTGGGCATCCCGGGTGCTCGAATCAATGAATCCCGCCCAGGACACGGTTATGCTGGCCGTGGCCTCTCAGGACGGCAAATTGGTCGTGGCAGTCTCCAGCAACTCGCAGGCCTGGCTCAAGGACCAATCCAGCGTGGATCAGCTCTCGCAGGCTGCTCTGGAGCCGGTCACCAAAAGCCGCAATCCTGACTGGGTGGGCTCGGCCAAGGCCATGATGACCCAAGTGGAGACTCTTGAGCAAAATCACAGGCATCACCGGGTCATGATCATCGCTCTTTCGGTAACGGTTGTGGTCCTGGTCATTCTGGGCGTGGCCGTTACGATTTGGTGGCGTCGTAGCAGCCGAAGCGGGGCTCATCATCGCAGGTCCAGTTCAGTGAAGAAGAAACCAGGTCCGACCGAGACAGTCAGCGAACTTTCAGATAATACCCAGAAAGAGGCGGCAAGCTGAAGCCATGAGCAAACCGACGCAAGCACAACTGGTCGTGGTCGACGACGAACCGTCCATCAGGGATCTGCTGGTGGCTTCCCTGCACTTCGCGGGCTTTGCGGTCGAGACCGCGGCGTCCGGCTCCGAGGCCATTCAGGTCATTGAGCGCATCCAGCCCGATTTGATCGTCCTGGATGTCATGCTGCCTGACATCGATGGGTTTACGGTCACCTCCCGTATCCGTCAGGAGGGAATCGATGCGCCGGTGCTTTTCCTGACCGCCAGGGACGACACCCAGGACAAGGTCATGGGGTTGACTGTGGGCGGCGACGATTATGTGACCAAACCATTCAGCCTAGAGGAGGTTGTGGCCAGAATCAAGGCTATACTGCGCAGAACCCGCGAGCATCAGGAGGACGACCCGATCATCCGCGTAGGCGATCTGGAGATCAACGAGGATTCCCACGACGTCACTAGGGCCGGCCGACCCATCGACCTGAGCCCGACCGAATACAAGCTGCTGCGCTACCTGATGGACAATGAGGGTCGTGTGCTCAGCAAGGCCCAGATTCTGGACCACGTCTGGCAGTACGACTGGGGCGGCGATGCGGCCATTGTGGAATCCTACATCTCCTATCTGCGCAAGAAGGTGGATGGTATCACCGTCAGCGACGGACATGGCAGGGAGCGCAAGGTCACCCCGCTGATCGAGACCAAGCGAGGAATCGGCTACATGATTCGGGCCCCCAGGCAGAACGCATCGGACGGCGGCGATGGCGACTAGTCCCCAGGGTCCGACCCCTAAGACAGAACAGTCGGCTGTTCCCGACCCGAGGTCGGCTGACAGGTCCAGGTCGTTCAAGGGTTCGGACTCCGGCAGGGGAGCCGACTCCAGCAAGCCGAGGGGCAGGTCCATGCCCAGGTCGCCTCTGGCTGCGATTCCCCTAAGCACCAAACTTGTGGCCAGCATGCTCATCCTGCTCATCGTGGGCACGGTGGGCGTCTCTGTAGCCATCTGTCAGATGGCCGACGACTATCTGATGAAGCGTACGGACTCCCAGCTGATCCGCCAGGCCAACCTGGGCATCCGCAATGCCACCCTTCTGCGCCAGGAGGATCTGAGCAAGAACGGCCTGGGTCCCACCGACTACTTCCTGCAGATCCGCGACAACGACCTGCACATCATTTCGGACGACCTCAATCCCATGCAGGTCAACGGGGTCATCTCCCGCCCGCGTCTGCCCGCCGACGGCAGCCTGGGTTCGATACCCCTTGGCCAGCCGACCACGGTACCGGCATACGTGCGGATCTCTAAACAGGCCTCGCCCGACCGCGACACCATGAAGCGTGCCCGGGCATCTTGGCGCGTAGTGGCTATGCAGTGGAAGCTGCGCAATGAACTGGACGGTTCCGAAATCAGCGGCGTGCTCTTCATCGGTCTGTCCATGAGCGACCAGGATGAGGCCGTGCACGATCTGACGGCTTTCTGCATGGTCATCTCCGCCGTGGTTGTTCTTCTGGGCGGGATCATTTCGGTCCTGCTGATTCAGTCCACTCTGGTTCCCCTCAAGCGCATCGAGAAGACTGCTGCAAAGATAGCGGCCGGCGACCTTTCCCAACGCATTCCCAGCTTCCCGGAGAATACCGAAGTGGGCTCCCTGGCGGCATCCCTCAATGCCATGCTGGCGCGAATCGAGCATTCCTTCGACGAGCAGCGCCAGACCACTGAAAAGATGAAGCAGTTCGTTTCGGACGCCAGTCACGAGTTGCGCACTCCTCTGGCCGCCATCCACGGCTATGCAGAGCTCTACAGGATGCAGCGCGATTATCCAGGGGCTTTGGAGCGTGCCGACAAATCCATCAAGCACATCGAGGATTCTTCCACCAGGATGACGGTCCTGGTCACGGATCTGCTTTCGCTTGCTCGCCTGGATGAGGGTAGGGGAATCGACCCGACCCTGGCGGTCGATTTGACCGGACTGGTTCGAGACGGGGTGGACGACCTGCATGCCCTGGATCTGGGAAGAGAGGTGGCTACTGGAAGGGTTTGCCTGCATACCGAGGATCAGCCTGCTCCCCAGGAGATGCCAGCCACAGCCAGCAAGGGACTGTCAGGCCTCAAGGGACGCAACAAGGAGAAAATCACCGTGGGCGGGCACCTGGGTCCATCGGTCAGCTTGGATATCCAGGAAGGACCCTTGCCCTCGGTACAGGTGACAGGCGACCCCAGCCGCCTTCGTCAGGTGATTACCAACATCGTGGGCAATATCCACCGCTACACTCCGTCTGATTCGCCGGTCCAGGTGGGATTGGGTCTGGTCAAGGCGACCATCGCTCCAGCGGATCTGACCAGGTTGGATGCCACTGAGTCCTCGCTGGGACACCTGACTGAGGCGATTCAGGTGGCAGAAAACAGCCATGTGGGCACCGACTATGCCATCATCCGCGTGGTTGACCATGGACCTGGTGTCCCGAAGGAATCCAGGTCCAGGCTCTTCGAGCGCTTCTATACCGCCGACCCGTCAAGGGCTCGGGAGAAGGGCGGTACGGGGCTTGGACTGGCTATCGTCCAGTCCATTGTCAAGGCCCATCAAGGTTTCATCTGCGCCTCGCAGACTCAGGGAGGCGGCTTGACCTTCACCATCGTCATACCCCAGGGGGTCAGGCGGGATCAGGAGGGCGCTGAGGATCAAGCCAATCCTGCCGCCAACCGTCCCGTACGCCCATGACAAGATGGGTCGTCCTGCCCTTTTCAGTCAGGTAGACTGATTTCGGATATATCTGTTCAAGATGCAACGTAAGGAAGTGGCAGAGCATGCCCAGCGGGAGAGTACGGTGGTACGACGCCAAGCGGGGGTTCGGGTTCATCACGGATGAACAAGGTGGAGATGTCTTCCTGCCCTCATCAGCTCTGCCTGCTGGGGTATCCACCATACGCAAGGGATCCCGAGTGGAGTTCTCGGTGGCTGAGGGCCGCAAGGGCCCCCAGGCCCTGGATCTGAAGCTGGTGGGGCCGACCCCCTCCATCCTGCGCGCCAAACGACCCGATCCGGACGATATGGCCGCCATCGTGGAGGATTTGATCAAGCTGCTCGATTCGGCTGGCAATGGCCTGCGTCGGCACCACTATCCAGGTCGGGCCGAATCCGCCAAGCTGGCCACCCTTCTGAGGGCTGTGGCCGATGACTTTGATGTGCCGGACTGAGTGGACGGCGAGAAGAATCCGATGTGGATCGGTCTTGTCCGGTCCCACTGATGATGAAGGTGTGATAGATGGTTCAAGAGGACCTGGATCCTGAGGAACTGGCCAGGCGAGTGGCCCTGAGCGTGGCTGCCGACAGCGATGAGGTCGGTGAACTGGTCGGCCGTACCCCGATTGGGGATGGAGTCTGGGACTACCGGTTCGCCTCGGCCATCAAGGGATACGAGGGCTGGCAGTGGTCGGTCACCCTTTACCGCGATGAGGATGCCGATACCTGGACTGTGGATGAATCGTCGCTGGTGCCTACTGATGCGGCCCTGCAACCCCCGGCATGGGTTCCCTGGAAGGATCGCCTGTTGCCCTCGGATCTGAGCGTAACAGACGTCATGGGAACGGATCCCGACGATCCCAGGCTGACAGCCGGATACAAACCTGCGCAGGCAGTGCCTCAGAATTCTGAAGTAGAGCAGACCTCAGAGGAGAATAAAGAAGGTCAGAAAGCATCAGCCTCGGTTGATGCTGATGGTGCCGGTCAGGGGACTGACGGTGCGGTCTTCCGCCTGGTAGACCGCTCAGGTGGCGAAAAAGACGTTCACAAGCAAGAACCGAATGATCAGGTTTCCTTCGATGCACAGACCTCTGCCGCCGACCTGGATGAGGCTGTCGATCGCTTCGCTCTGAGCCGCCGGCACGTGATGACTGCCGAGGCTAGGACGGCCACCGCCAAGCGCTGGTACGAGGGTCAGCACGGTCCCAAGTCCCTATCGACCCGGACGGCCAAGGGCAAGGCATGCGAGACCTGCGGTTTCATGATTCCCCTGGCTGGCGATCTGGGGACTATGTTCGGCGTGTGCGCGAATCGTTGGAGCCCGGACGACGGGCGTGTGGTCTCCCTGGATCATGGCTGCGGTGAGCATTCTGAGATCGAGCCCCAGGAGGAGTCCCATCTTTGGGTTCAGTCCCAGCCGGCCTATGACGATCTTCATATTGATGTGGTCAGGCAGAAGCCACGCGAGGAGCGCCCTGAGGTGGAACTTATGGAGCAGATGGAGTCAGAAGACGGCTCAGAGGACTGATTCCAAGGCCTCGTTGCGTTCAGAGCGCAATCACCGGCGGGCCGAGAATAAACGTCACCGTAAATCTGTAGAGTGAATTACGGATCAAAGGGAAGGACAAGTATGTTCGAACGGTTTACCGACCGTGCGCGGCGGGTGATTGTGCTGGCGCAGGAAGAGGCCCGCACCCTGCAGCACAACTACATCGGCACCGAGCACCTCCTCCTGGGCCTGATCAGGGAAGGTGACGGTGTTGCCGCCAAGGCCCTGGCCTCCAAGGGCGTGGAACTGGATGCCACACGCAAGCAGGTTGAGGAGATGATCGGTAAGGGCAATGCGGTCCCCAATGGGCACATCCCATTCACGCCGCACGCCCGTCAGGTCTTGGAGCTGTCGCTGCGCGAAGCTCTTCAATTGGGTCACTCATACATTGGCACTGAGCACATCCTCCTCGGCCTCATTCGTGAGGGTGAGGGCGTCGGCACCCAGGTGTTGATCAAGATGGGTGTGGATCTGGGCGATCTGCGGACCGCCACTATTGACATGATTCGCGGCAACCATGAAGGCGGCGACGCTGGCAAGGGCGATCTGGCAAATGCTGGCGGCGTTTCCAACAAGGGCGGACAAACCGGTTCGGCCATCCTGGACCAGTTCGGCAGGAACCTGACCCAGGAAGCCGCTGAAGGCAAGCTGGACCCGGTCATCGGGCGAGCCAACGAGATTGAGCGGGTCATGGTCGTTCTGTCCAGGAGGACCAAGAACAACCCGGTGCTGATCGGCGAGCCTGGCGTGGGCAAGACCGCCGTGGTCGAGGGCCTGGCGCAGAAGATTCATGAGGGCGATGTTCCGGAGACGCTCAAGGGCAAGCAGGTCTACTCGCTGGACCTGGGCTCCATGGTGGCCGGTTCACGATATCGTGGCGATTTCGAGGAGCGTCTGAAGAAGGTGCTCAAGGAGATCAAGACCCGGGGCGACATCATTCTCTTCATTGATGAGATTCACACCATCGTCGGAGCGGGTTCGGCCGACGGGGCCCTGGGCGCTTCTGACATGCTTAAGCCCCTGCTGGCCCGCGGCGAGCTGCAGACCATCGGTGCCACCACTACCGACGAGTATCGCAAGTACATCGAGAAGGACGCAGCACTTGAGAGGCGCTTCCAGCCTATTCAGGTCTCCGAGCCCACAATCGCCCAGACCATCGAGATCCTTAAGGGTCTGCGCGGTCGCTACGAGCATCATCACCACGTCACCATCACCGACAAGGCCCTGCAATCGGCGGCTGAGCTCTCTGCACGCTACATTCAGGACAGGAACCTGCCTGACAAGGCTATAGACCTGATCGATGAGGCTGGTGCACGTCTGCGCATCAAGAGGCTGACTGCCCCGCCAGAGCTCAAAGAGCTGGATGCCAAGGTGGATCGTATCTCCGCCCAGAAGGACCAGGCCATCAAGGACCAGGACTTCGAGAAGGCCGCTCAGCTGCGTGACAGCCAGGAGAAGCTGGAGGCCGAGCGCAAGGAGAAGGAGCAGGCCTGGCACGAGGGCGAGTCCGACGTGAAGATGGTTGTCGACGAGGATGTGATCGCTGAGGTGGTCTCTTCGACCACCGGCATCCCGGTCTTCAAGCTGACCCAGGCCGAGTCCAAGAAGCTCCTGGGTATGGAGAAGGAGCTGCACAAGCGGATCATCGGCCAGGATGAGGCCGTCTCCGCCCTGTCCCGCTCCATCCGCCGTACCCGTGTGGGCCTCAAGGATCCCAAGCGTCCTGCAGGTTCCTTCATCTTCGCTGGGCCCACCGGTGTGGGCAAGACCGAGCTGGCCAAGGCTCTGGCCCAGTTCCTCTTTGATGATGAGAATGCCCTGATCCGGGTGGATATGTCCGAGTTCTCGGAGAAGTATTCCACTTCTCGTCTCTTCGGTGCCCCTCCGGGGTACGTGGGATACGAAGAGGGCGGCGAGCTGACCGAGAAGGTCAGGCGCAAGCCATTCTCCGTGGTCCTCTTCGACGAGATCGAGAAGGCCCATCCGGACATTTTCAACACCCTGCTGCAGGTGCTGGACGACGGCCATCTGACTGATGGGCAGGGTCGCATGGTGGACTTCAAGAACACCATTATCATCCTGACCACCAACCTGGGAACCCGCGACATCGCCAAGGCAGCAAACACCGGCTTCAACGTGAGTGGCAACACCGAGACCTCCTATCAGAGGATGAAGGACCAGGTGACCAGTGAGCTCAAGCAGCAGTTCAGGCCCGAGTTCCTGAACCGACTGGATGACATCATTGTCTTCCAGCAGCTGACCGAGCCTCAGGTCCGTCAAATCGTCGATCTGGACATCGCTCAGCTCAATGATCGTCTCTTCGAACGCCACATGTCCTTGGATCTGACCGACAAGGCCAAGGACCTGCTGGCCGAGAAGGGCTTCGATCCGCTCCTGGGTGCCCGGCCTCTGCGCCGCGTCATCCAGCGGGACATCGAGGATGCGGTCTCCGAGAAGATTCTCATGGGCGAACTTACGGACAACGAGTCCGTTCAGGTTGACGCAGAAGGTGAGGGCATCCTAGGCGAGTTCACCTTCACGGGCAAGCCCTTCGAGGGACCCCGTCATGCGGCTAGCTCTGCCGATGGACAGAACCAGGAGCCTGAACTGGTTGGAGCCCCAGTGTCTGCCACCCCAGATGCCGATCTCTCTGAGGACGCCTCCCAGGTAGAGCGGGCAGAGCGTCCCTTGGGTGATGAACCGGCAGAAGGTTCAGCTGAATAAATAAAAAGGCCAAGGACGCACTCTCTGGTTGTTTAGCAGAGACCCAAGGTGTAAAGCACAATGATGGGGTGGGGAACGCGAAAGGTGTTCCCCACCCCATCATTGATATTTCCAGGTTTCTGCCCAGCAATAGGTTGGACCTGGAGAGGGTGAAACTTACAGGTAAAGCTTCTGCTCCTTGGTGCGTACCTCCTCATAGGCCTGGTGGGCCTGCTTGCTGGAATCTATATGGGCCACCTGGGGTGTCGCTACATCCCACCAGGCCTGGGATGAGTTGTCGCGGACAACAGGGTCTACCGTCACGTAGATGGCGGCTATGGTCTCGCCATCGACGGCCTTCTTGACTGCGTCCTTGAGCTCCTCGGCGTCAGTGGGGCAATAGGTGGGTACGCCATACCCCTCCAATATCTTCGGGAAATCGATGGGCAGGTAGTGGTCCTTGTCCTCCAGTCCCTGCTCATTCTTCATGTAGAAGCGGGTTTCAAACCCCTGTGATCCAACCTGATGGGAGAGGGTGTTGATGGAACCGAACCCGTGATTGTCGACCAGAATAATGATGATTTTTTCATGTTCCTGAATGGCAGTGAGGACATCCTGGTGGTACATGAGGAAGGAGGCGTCTCCGATGAAGGTGAAGATCTCCCGATCTGGTGCAGCCATACGCATCCCTAGGCCAGCTGGTATTTCGTAGCCCATGCAGGAGTATCCGTATTCGACTGAATAGCCTAGAGGGGATCCTGGTCTCCAGAGCTTCTGCAGGTCACTAGGCATGGATCCGGCGGCGTTGACCACCACATCCTGAGGCTTGGCGAAACTGTTGACAATGCCGATCACCTCCTTTTGACCGAGCTTGTTGTCTCCGGGAATATGCTGGGTCTGCCGAACGACTTCCGCCCTTGCTTCATCTGCAGCCTCCTCCGCCTGCCTGCGGTAGTCAGAAGGTACTTGCCAGTCTTTCAGGGCTCGGCTCAGTTCACGAATTGCCTCCCTGGCATCCCCGACGACCGCGATGGCTGCTTCCTTGTTGGCATCAAAGGAGGCTACGTTGATATTGACAAAGCGTACCGAGGGGTCCTGGAACATGGTATTCGATGCTGAAGTAAAGTCGGTGTACCTGGTTCCGATGCCGATGATCAGGTCGGCTTGGCGTGCTAGCTGATTGGCATATTTGAGTCCGATGGAGCCGAGGGGTCCGACGTTCAATGGATGCTCATAGGCTACAGCCCCCTTGGCGGCCTGAGTGCTGCCAACGGGGATGCCGGTATGTTCAATGAAGTCGGTCAAGTCCTGGCTGGCTGAAGAGTAGACTGTACCGCCGCCGGCAATAATGAAGGGCCGTTTACTGGCACGTATGGCTTCGGCGGCTGCAGCCAAAGCGTCCGCATCCGCTCGGGGCCGGCCGATTCTCCAGATGCGTTCCTTGAAGAGGGAAGCGGGGAAGTCGTAGGCTTCGGCCTGAACATCCTGGGGCAGGCAGAGGGTTACCGCCCCTGTCTTGGCCGGGTTCGTCAGCGTTTCCATGGCTGCCAAGAGCGCTGCCGGGAGCTGTTCAGGGCGGTTGATCCTATCCCAGTAGCGACTGACGGGGCGCAGGGAGTCGTTGCCGGAAACATCATAGGAGCGTTCATCCTCTATCTGCTGCAGGACTGAACCGGCACGACGGGTAGAGAAGATATCGCTGGGCAGCAGGAGGACGGGAAGATGGTTGACCGTTGCCGTGCCAGCAGCAGTCACTAGGTTGGCGGCTCCTGGACCGATGGAGGTGGTCACGACCATGGCTCCCATGCGGTTTTTGAGCCGTGCGTAGCCGACGGCTATGTGGCCCATGCCTTGTTCATTGCGCCCTTGGATGAAGCGCATTCGTTCTTTCTCTTCTAAAAAGGCCTGCCCAACGCCACCGACATTGCCATGTCCCATGATGCCCAGGGCACCTCCGAAGAAGGTGTTGGTCTGCCCGTCGCGGGTGACTTGCTGCGCCTCCAAGAACCGCACAATGGCCTGTCCGACTGTCAATCGTATCGTTGATACCATTTCGCTTTATCCTTCGCTTTCTTGTATACATACCCTCAAATAGCCACCGGCTCATGCCTGCAGGCGTCCTTGCCCTGCCTGCCTCCGTCTGGGACCGGACTGGGTCATGGCTGTCGAATCAAATACTACTGACTACATATGCAAAAAATATCATTAAATGGACAAAATGTCTAAAATTTAGTATGTTGTAGTTGCTTATCCGCGCAGAGGAATGTAATTGTTGCAAAGAAGCGGCGAAAGTGAGGAGTGGACGGTATGTGGAAATACAAGGTCGAGTCAGTGCTTCCCCAGTCGGGAAAGAGTTTGTTCATCGACGGGCAGTGGAGGGCTGCCGATAGTGGCAAGGTATTTACAGTGGAAAACCCTGCCGATGGCTCTACGCTCTACCAGGCATCAGACGGGGACAAGCAGGAGGCGCTGGCGGCTCTGGACAGTGCTGACCGGGCACAAGAGTCCTGGGGTCAGTCAACGCCCGAAGAACGTAGGAACATTCTGCAAACTGCCTATGAGGCCCTGATGGACAACAAGGAGATTTTTGCAGAGCTGATGACCCGGGAAATGGGCAAGAGTTTCAAGCAGGCGCTGGGGGAAGTGGACTACGGAGGCGGCTTCCTCAAGTGGTTCTCAGAGGAGGCCATGCGTGAATATGGCAGGACTTTCCACCTGCCAGACGGTCGCAAGGGTCTGGTCACCCACGATCCGGTGGGCCCCTGCTACCTGATTACCCCCTGGAACTTCCCCCTGGCCATGGGAACCAGGAAGATTGGCCCAGCCCTGGCTGCCGGCGATACCGTGGTGGTCAAGCCTGCCGAGCTGACCCCTCTTACCACCTTGGCGTTGGTGGAGATTCTTCGACAGGCAGGGGTGCCTAAGGGTGTGGTCAATGTCATCACAACCTCCCATTCCTCCCACATTTCAGATGCCCTCTTTGCCGACCATCGGTTGCGTAAGGTGAGCTTTACAGGTTCCACCCCTGTGGGTGTCAAGCTGATGAAGCAGGCGGCCGACAATGTGCTGCGTACCTCCATGGAGTTGGGCGGTAACGCCCCCTTTGTGGTCTTTGATGATGCCGACATTGACGCGGCTGTTGACGGGGTCATGCTGGCCAAATTCCGCAACTATGGGGAGGCCTGCACCTCAGCCAACAGGATTCTGGTCCAGGATGGGGTTGCCGATGAGTTTGTGGCCAAGGTGAAGGATCGCATTGAGGCCCTGGTCGTGGGTGACGGCATGGATGAGGCAACCGATATCGGCCCCCTGATTGACGTCAAGGCCGTAGAGCGCATTGGCGGCCTAGTCGATGAGGCAGTTAGCCAAGGGGCGGAGCTGATTGTCGGCGGTCACAGGGATGAGCATGGAGAACGCTACTTCCAGCCGACGCTCCTGGACCGGGTTCCTCGCAAGGCTCGGGTATATGCCGAGGAAATCTTCGGGCCTGTCCTTGCTGTGAGCCGTTTTGGCAGCGACGAGGAAGGCATTCAGGCTGCTAACGACACGCCGTACGGGCTGGCGGCATATGCCTATACCAGTTCGATCAAGCGCAGTGAACTCATGCAGCGCCGTAGTGAGTCCGGTGTCCTGGCCATCAATTCCGGCGTACTCTCCGATGCCACGGTTCCCTTTGGCGGAGTCAAGCAATCGGGTGTCGGCAGAGAGGGAGGAGCCGAAGGCATCTTTGAATATATGACTACCAAGTACACCCTGCTGGTGCCCTGATGCTCTGAGCCTTTCGATTTGCAAACCCGGGAGGTCGGGTGCAGGTTGGCACGACTCAGTGCCAATCGGGAGTGGGCCCTGTTGTGAGGAGGATAGCCTGCTGACACCATATAATGTGCACTGGGCATGGATGGTTTATCTAGGACAAGAAGGAGGGTGCCATGAGGCAGGGTACCGAATCTGACTCGGGACACAGCGTTGGCACCCTGACTAAGGCCAAGGCGGTGCTTGACGCTCTGGAACAGCTTGGCCCCTCCAGCATCCATGAGATCAGCGCCTATGTGCACGAGCCTGCCAGCTCCACCTACCGCCTGCTGTCCAATCTCGTGACCTTGGGCTGGGTGGATCATGGCCTGCATCGCGGCGAATACCGATTGGGCATCGCCTGTGTGCGCATTGGCGGCCGTATCGAGGCGAGGCTGGATGTGCAAAGCATCGCCAGGCATGTCTTTAAAAGGCAGGAGGGCTCGAACGGCAGCTGGAGCCTTTTTGTCCGCCACTATGTGCGCTCAGTCTGCGTGCAGATGACCTTCCTGGGGCAGAGTCGATTGCGCTCGCCTCAGATCGGCTATTCGTTGCCGATCAGTCTGGGTGCCCCTTCAAACGTGCTTCTGGCCTTTTTGGATCAAGCGCGTTTTGAGCGCCTGATCGAGCACTATCGCTACAACGCTGACCTGGGTGGGCTGCTGTCCACCTTCCGGGAGCGTTCGATGCAGATGGCTGAAAAGGTGGTCCAACGAGGGTTTGCCTACGATGTTGACCAAACAGTACCAGGGGCACTCACACTGGCCGCCCCGATCTTCGATCATGCTGGTCACATCAGGGCTGCGGCCTGTTATAGCGGGCTGTCTCGATCCAGTAGGGCTTTGGTTGAATCAGGTGCCGATTTGCGTGAGGTGACCAGCCTGCTCCAGGCTGCTAGGGAGATATCGCAGGGACTGGGCTATGTGGTTGATGGCGAAGAGGGAAGGTTCGATGGTGAGAGCGAGCAGTAAGGCCAGCAATCAGGAGCCGACCGGAGCCCTTTCCAAGGCTGGGAAGATCATCGACGTCCTGGCTGACAACAACGGTATCGGGCCTGCGGAAGTGGCGGCTGCCTCTGGCATTCCCCGCTCGTCCGCCTATAGGATCCTGGATGGATTGGTCCAAGTCGGTCTGGTCAAGGCCAACCAGGATGATACTTATTCACTGAGTCTAAGCTGGCTCAATCTCTCTGATGTGGCGCGCAGCTCCTTGACTGAATGGCCCAATGCCTATGAACTCTTGGCTGAGTTGACGACTCTTACCGGGCAGACGACTTTCCTGACCGTCATCAGTGGCTTCGAAACCGTCTGCGTGGAATGCGCACAGGGGCCCAGCATTGACGCGCTGATCCTGCGGCCGGGTGGTACCTTGCCCTTCTTCGCCGGTGCTGCTGGCCGGGTTTGCCTGGCCTATTCCGATGAGCAGATCCAGAATGACTACCTGAAACAGGCGCCCTTTGCGGGCTACAATGAGAACTCATTGGTCACTGCCAGCGCTCTTCGTACGGATATCAAGCAGATTCGGGAGAGAGGATTCGCCATTTCCAATGAGGACATCACCATCGGTGTTGCCTCGATTGGTGTCCCCATCTTTTCTCAACAGGATGGCATGGTGGTTGGAGCCCTATCAACCGGAGGATTCGCGGACGCGATGATGCCGCGCTGTGAAGAACTGGCAGGACAGCTCACGGCCTATGTAGACCGTCTGGGATCAGGTCAGCTTTCGGAAAACTCGTCTCATTCTCAGGCCTGATGCCCAGCCCTGAAGGAGGCAGTGGCGTTCGAAGGTCGTCTCAGGCTGCCAGCCGTTAATTCTGCCGTTAAAACCGTCTCAACAAGCCCACTGTCTTGACCATATTCCTACTTTTTGGATAGTTTTCTGAAAAAACATAAGATTTTTGCCTTTTTGATTTTCTTTTTTGCATTCTATTTCGTATACTGAACATGTTGACCGAAATTTGATAACGGTGTCAAATTTGGTGTTAATGGGAAGCAGGATAAACATGGGAACATTTCAAGAGGCCTCCCAAGACATGGATGTCGAAGCCTTGGCCCGCAACCGCAAACGTTATGTCACCATGATGGTCGTGGTGGGAATTTTCGGCGGGGGACTGTATGGCTATACGCTAACCTTCCTGTCTGGGGCACTCGTAACGATGAATTTTGACGGGTCCAATAATCAGCTCAGTGCTTGGAATCAGAGCATCATCACTGCGGTCATGCTCCTGGGATGTGCTGTTGGCTCCTTCTGTGGCGGCAACTTGGCAGACCACTTGGGGCGCAAGCGACTGATTCTCTACGGGGCACTCCTGGCGGTGGTCGGGGCGCTTATGTGTGCTCTGGCGACCAATATCGCCTTCTTCGCCTTCTCCCGGATGGTCGTAGGATTCGCAGTGGGGACGACATCCTGTGTGATCCCCATATATCTGGGAGAAATGGCACCATCCGCACAGCGGGGCCGGTTGGTTTCTGTCAATTCGGTCATGATCAACATTTCCCAGCTGCTCGCCTCGCTGGTCAACGCTGTCTTGGCGGTCAAGGCGGACTGGCATGCCATGGTTTGGGCAGCTGTGGTTCCGGCGGTACTACTAGTCATAACCGCCGTTTTTGTCCATGAAACGCCGAGCTTTCTCGCCAGGCATGGCATGGAAACCGAGGCAGTCAAGCTCTTGCTGGAAACTCGTCCAAAGTCTGAGGCGGAGGAGACCTTTACCTCCTTCCAGGCTTCGGAAAAGAATGAGAGCGAGGGGGACAAGGAGAATTTCTCCACCCCTTGGCTGCGTAGGGTCTTGATTGCAGGAGTTGGTGCAGCCCTGATAAACCAGCTGGTCGGCTCCAATGCGATCAACTTCTTTGCTCCTACCATGTTTTCTTCAACCTTGGGCATAGACCCGGATAACTCGATTATCGCCATGGTTCCAGTCATGATTGTTTCATCTGTTGCTGCCGTCATCGGTGGTCTCGGTTTTATCGATAAGATAAACCGCCGGACTGCACTGATGGTCGGTCTGGGCGGGGTTTCTGTCTTCCTGGCCCTGGTGGGGGTCTGCTATCTCTTTATTGACCCCAACCACCCGTCCACCAGCATGTCCTGGCTTCTTATCGGTCTGGTCATGTTCGACCTCGCCTTTGCCCAGGGCTTGGTCTCGCCGGTGACCTGGCTGCTCATTGCTGAGGTATTTCCGGCAAAGGTCCGCGGCAAGGGCGTGGGGTATGCCAATGTGGCCATCAATGCGGCAAACTTTATCATCTCCCTCCTCTTCCTGCCCCTGCTCAACGCGGTCGGGGGAGCGGTCACCTTCTTCATCTTTGCGGTCATCAATGTCGGAGCCATCTTCTTTACCAAGGCCTTCATCCCAGAGACCAGGGGGAAGAGTCTGGAGCAGATTGAGCAGGAGGCCAGGGCCCGTACGGCATAACTTGAAGCAACGGGCACTCTAATTGAACAGGGCCGCCTGCCGGCCGGCGGGTGGTCATAAGGAAAGGAATAATGCTATGGCTCACAATCAATTGACCATATGCGCTGAAATGGTCTACCTGGATCTTCCTATCGAGGAGAGAATCAAGCGCATCGACCAGATGGGTTTCGGGGTAGACATCTGGACCCACTACAGCCATGACCTGAACAAGCTGAAGGCTACCGGGGTGCCCATCAACAGTGCTCAAGGCTATGTGCATGGCAATCTTGCCTATGCCGATGACAGTGAAGAGATGTTGCGGACCGCCAAAGAGATCCTGCCGGAGTTGAAGGATCTGGGCATTGACAAGCTCGTAATCCACGGTGCTGAGCTGGTCGATGGCAAGGCGGCCAAGTGGATTGACCGGGTCACTCCGGATATGTGGCTCAACGCCTATGACACTTTGTCGAGATTTGCCGAGCTGGGCGAAAAGAACCAAGTTACCTATCTGCTGGAGAATCTCAATTCACGGGTTGACCATCCGCACGTCCCCTTCTGCCATAGCTATGAAACGCTGACCCTGGTCAAGCGTGTCGACAGTCCCAATCTCAAACTGATGCTGGACCTCTACCATGCCCAGGAGGATGATGGCCATCTTATCGAGACCGTCAAGGAGGCCAACACCTATATCGGTGAGCTCCAGGCGGCCGATGTCCCTGGCCGGTGCGAGCCGGGCACCGGGGAAGTGCGCTGGGAACAGGTGGCGGAAGCCGTCAACGAGACCGATTTCACTGGCCCAATCGGGATGGAGGGGTATGCATCAGGCGACAGCGATAAGGCACTCCAGGCCTTTGGGAAGGCCTTCGCCCAGTGCAGGGATTAAGGCCCCATGAGCAGTAGGCCTTTGTATAATTCAACTTTTTCAAAATTCCAATGAGAATTGGAATACAACCTAGATAAAGTCAAAGGAGTAAAAATGAAGCAGATTTCAGTTGACGCAGTAGTCAAAAGGTATAACGAGTACAAGGCAGTATTCGATGCCAATGAGGGCAAGCTTGCCGAGCGTAAACAGTTTATTGAGTCTCAGGAAAAGGAACTGCGATTCAGCGACTTCAGCGTGGATGATGCCTGGGAGGTAGGCAGCGCCATTTACGCTGTAGCCCACCGTCTCCAGTTGCCGGTCGCCATCGATATACGACTGGGTTTGCAGCGGGCTTTCCACGCGGCCGTTCCAGGAGCTGCAGAAGACAACGATGCCTGGGCTGAACGCAAGGGCAATGTAGTGCTTGCCTATGGCCATGCCTCACTCTATGTGGGCACCGACTACCAGCAGAAGGAGGAGGATTTTGACGTGAGCTCGCGAAGGAACACGCACGACTTCGCGGCTCATGGCGGAGCTTTCCCACTCCTTTTGCCCAGTGGCCTGGTGTTCGGAGTTACGGCCGTCTCCGGGTTGCCTTCGATCTATGACCATTCCCTGGTCACGGCTACCTTGAAGGAGTTTGTCTCAGCCCAATAGGACCGGGCAAGTCAGGCAGGAGTCAGGCACACAGCCGATATATGCGAAAAAGACAATGGAGGGATGAATATGACACGATGGGTATACCCCAAAGGGAGTGCATCGCAGGGGAGCTGGGAAGTTTCTCTGGGCGCGCAGGACAGCCAGGAGGTACTGGGCTGGCAATATACGGGGCTGCAGGTTGCTGGGCTGAACCAGGGGGAGCAGGTGAGTCTGCCTGCTGGAGCCTGGGAACGTATGGTGGTGCCCTTGAGCGGTTCCTATGATGTGACCTCTCCCAGGGGTACCTATCACCTTCGTGGTCGTCATGATGTATTTTGCGCCCCTACAGATACGGTGTATATCGGCTGTGACAGCCCCCTGAGCATTCGGGCAGTACAGGCTGGTCGGGTGGCGGTTGCCTCGGCCCCTGCCACGCTCCATTTTCCGGACCAATTCGTTTCTGCGCAGGATGTTGATGTCGCCTTGCGCGGCCATGGGCCTATCTCCCGCGAGGCCAGGAACTTTGGAATGATGGATAATATCCAGGCCGAACGTCTCTTGGTCTGCGAGGTCATCACCCCGAGCGGATCCTGGTCCTCCTACCCGGTGCACAAGCATGATCAGGCCGGTCCGGATGAGACTGCTTTGGAGGAAATCTACTACTTCGACATGCAACCCCTGCCGGGGGCTCCTGCGGGGGTGAGGCCCTTTGGCTACCAGGGCGCGTCTGCTTCGGACGAGAGGCCACTTGATATTCTCACCCAGATTCACCAGGGTGACACCGTCCTGATACCTTACGGTTGGCATGGCCCCTCTATTGCCGCCCCCGGCTTCGACCTCTACTATCTCAATGTCATGGCTGGAGGCGGAGAACGTGACTGGAAGGTCACCATCGACCCAGGACAGGACTGGGTCTACCAGGCGGTAGAATCGCTTCCCCTTGATCCGCGTCTCCCTATGGAGGAACAACAGTGAATTATGAGAATGAGAATTCACTATACGAAATTATGTTATAGGATTTTTCAGGATTCTCACAGTTTACTTATGAATATTGATTAGTTAGACTAGAAAATGATAATGATAGGTTGAGCATATGGCGGACAATGACGTACGGAAGACAATCAATATAGCTGTTATCCCGGGAGACGGCATCGGCAAAGAGGTTACCCCGCAGACACAGGCGGTCATGGGCAAGGCTGTCGGCAACCAGGTAAGGCTGAATTATGTGGACTATGACCTGGGAGCTGAACGCTACCTGCGCGACGGCACCCTGCTCAATGATGAGGATCTGGAATCCATCGGGCAGCAGGATGCCATCCTGCTGGGGGCTGTGGGCGACCCGCGTGTGCGTTCAGGGATTCTGGAGCGCGGCCTCCTGCTCAAACTCAGGTTCAGCTTCGACCAGGCTGTCAACCTGAGACCGACCAAACTCTATCCAGGAGTGAACTCGCCGCTGAAGAATCCAGGACGGATCGACTTCGCTGTGGTCAGGGAGGGGACTGAAGGCCTCTACTCCGGAATGGGAGGATATATTCGTCGGGGCACCGACCAGGCCATCGCGACCGAGACCTCGCTTAACACGGCTTTCGGTGTCGAGCGTGCGGTACGTTATGCCTTTGATTTAGCGCGTAAGCGTGGGGGCAAGCGCAATGTGACCATGGTCAACAAGACCAATGTCCTGCCCCATGCCGGTGCCCTCTGGCTCGACATCATGGATAAGGTGGCGCAGGAGTACCCTGATGTGACCTGGGACTATCTGCATGCGGACGCCTGCACAATCTTTCTGGTGACGGATCCTTCGCGATTCGACGTCATCGTCACCGACAACCTCTTTGGCGACGTGCTCACCGATGAGGCGGGGGCCGTGGTTGGCGGCATTGGATACTCGGCCTCAGCCAATATCAACGTCACTGACGAACACCCCTCGATGTTCGAGCCCATTCACGGTTCAGCGCCTGACATCGCTGGCAAGGGCATCGCCAATCCGACAGCCTCGATCCTGTCTGGAGCCATGCTGCTGGAGCACTTCGGGTATGACCAGGTTGCTGAACGCATCCAGCGGGCCGTGGAAGAAGATGTTGCTGCCAATGCAAGCAGGTCAAGGTCCACGCAAGAAGTTGCTCAGGATATTATTGCCCGCCTGTAAGCGGGCAAAAGGAAGAAGCTGATACTTATGAAGATTGCACTTGACCCCACCCCCTTCTATTACGACTACAAACTGCTGGAACTGCCGCAGGCTGTGGCTGATGCAGGCTACCGGTACATGCAGTTGGCCCCGCATGATGACTTCCTGCCCTTCTACACCCACCCTAAGGCTGATGACGAACTGGTCCACGATCTGGCTAAGGCCTGCAAGAACGCCGGCGTCGAACTGGTCTCCCTGCTGCCCGTCTACCGGACCTCATGGCCGGACGAGCGGGAACGTCAGTGGGCTGTGCGGAATTGGAAGCGGGCAATCGAGATTGCGGCCATCTTGGGCATCCATACCATCAACAGTGAGTTCAGCGGCATCCCCGAGCGCTATGAGGAGTCGGAGGCTGGCTTCTACTCGACCATGGAGGAGATACTACCCTTGCTTGAGCGGGAGGGGATTGTGATCAACTTTGACCCCCATCCGTATGATTTTGTGGAAAATGGCATGGATGCGCATCGCGTACTGCGCGGCCTAAACTCAGACCTGGTCGGTTCCGTCTACGTGTCCTCGCACACCTTCCACTACGGGAATGCAGTGCACGAGATCACCCAGGCGGAATCTACCAAGTTGCGTTCGGTCTACATTTCCGATGCTTATGACCACAACCGTTCACACGGCTTGCGCTATATCTCCAATCCTCCAGGGACCAACGCACGGGTCCACCAGCATCTGAAGGTGGGTGACGGGGATGTGGATTTCAAGGATCTCTTCCAGGCACTCAAGACCAACGGTTTCCTGGACAGGGAGGATTCCCTGATCGTCTCCAACGTCTTCGCCGAGGACGAGACCGCCCATGATACTTCCGTGTATCAACGTCAGACCATCGAACAATTAATCAAGGAAGCGTAGGTTTCCAGAACTTCAATGGAAGCCTCACGGTTGCAGGACAAGCCTGCGCCGAGCCACCACAACAAAGGAGTCAATGATGGCACGATTATCAATGAACGTAACTACCACCTTCTACGGCAATGTTTATGATGACATACGCTTTGCCAAGGAGGCCGGCTTCGACGGCATAGAGATGCAGAGCCCAAAGCTCTACCGTTTTCTCGATCAGGGCTATACCGCCCAGGATGCAGCTGAAATTCTGGATGGTTTTCCGGTCAGCGGACTGGGGGCTATTCAGGGGATCACCAGGCGGTCAGAAGAAGACCGGGCAGAGTACCTTAAAGAGGTTGAAAGGATGTGCCAGATAGCCCAGGTCATCGGTGCTCCAGCCGTTCAAATGTGCACGGATCCAGTGGATTGGAACGTGGTCATGGATTACAATGCCGGCAAGCTGGCTGAAGACGATCCGCGTTGGCGTGGCCCCCTAGGTTTAAGCGAGCAGGAGGCCATTGATGTAACAGCGCATAATGTTCAGCTGGCCTGTGACATCGCCAAGCAGTACGGGCTGGGCATCTACCTGGAGCCTCTCTGCTGGGCGCCGATCAGCCGGTGTTCTCAGTTGCTGCAGATTGTCGATAAGGTCAACCGGGACAACTTCGGCATCACCGTGGATACCTGGCACTTCTGGACTGCCGGTGACACGCTGGAGGACGTAGCCAAGATACCGCCGGAGATCATCACCGCTGTCCATGTCTCTGACGGGTTGGAAATCGACAGGGGCCGGGAGGTCCCCAACCAGGATGTGCACCGCAATGTGGTCAACGGTGGCGGTTGCATCCCCCTGCAGGAGTGGATTGATGCAATCAAGGCCACAGGCTATGACGGCTGGTATTGCTCCGAGATGTTTTCCGACAGGGCCAACGAGCATGAAATGGGCATGGTGGCCCAGACCATGAAAAACCTGCTGACCATCATGATCAAGTAGCTTCAGGCAGACGAATGATTGGGTGAAATGATGACAAACAAGAATACGGCAATTCGCGTGGGCATGGCTCCGATCAGTTGGACCAATGACGACATGCCCGAGCTGGGTGGCGAAACTCCCTATCAGCAGATTTTGAGCGAAGTCGCTCTGGCCGGGTTTGAAGGCACTGAAATTGGCAACAAGTACCCCAAGGATCCCAAGGTTTTGAAGGAGCAGCTTCAGATGCGGGGGATCAGCATTGCCAGTGCCTGGTTCAGCGCCTATCTGACTACGCAAACCTGGGAGGAGAACGAGCGGAGTTTCATCGCCTTCCGCGACTATCTCCACGCCTTGGGTGCAAAGATGATCAATGTAGCTGAACAGGGCAATACCATTCAGGGCCAAATGCATACGCCGATCTTCGATGGCAAGCCTGAATATACCAGTCAGCAATGGGATCAACTGACTCGTGGTCTTGATCGATTTGGAGATCTGGCCCATGACGTCGGTATGGAAATCTCCTACCACCACCACATGGGCACGGGTGTGCAGACCACCAGCGAGATTGATCGCCTGATGGAAGGGACTGACCCTGACAAGGTAAAGCTCTTGGTCGATGTGGGCCATCTGCTCTTTTCGGGGGAGGATCCGGTTGACATCGTGAAGCGCTACGCTTCGAGGGTCGGACACGTCCACCTGAAGGATATTCGGTCTGATGTCCTTCAGCGCGTCAAGGACGAGAAGCTGAGCTTCCTCCAGGCCATCTTGGAGGGTGTGTTCACCGTGCCAGGGGATGGGGTCACCGACTTTAAGAAGGTTCTTCAGCCCCTGCTTGATGGGGGTTACCACGGTTGGTTCATGGTAGAGGCCGAGCAGGACCCAGCCAAGGCTGACCCGTTGAAGAGCGCCCTTACTGCACGTCGGTACTTAAGAGAGCATCTCGGTGTATAAGTCCCTTCTGTCTCATGGCAATCATGGGAGGGTGTGGAAGGAGTAAATAATGGGACAAGAGCAAAATCACAATCTCAAGATTGCCCTTATAGGCTTTGGCTTTGTGGGGCGGGTCTTTCACGCCAACATGATTGATCAGACTGAGGGGCTGGAACTGTCGGCTGTAGTAACACATAACGAACGAGCTACAGCCCAGGTTCACCAGCTTTATCCTCGGGCCCGGGTCTATGACAATAACGATGATTTTTTCAAGGATATCGATCGTTACGATGCTGTCAGCATAGGCACCCCCGACGATACCCACCTGGAGTTTGCCACCCGGGTCATGCAGGCCGGCAAGCCTGTGGTCATTGACAAGCCGGTGGCCGGCTCCAGTCAGGAGGCGAACAAGATCCTTGATGTGGCTCAGGCTACCGGTACACCTGCGGCGGCCTTCCAGAACCGACGCCATGATGCAGAAATTCTGACAGCCAGCAAGTACCTGAAGGAATTGGACCTGGGCCGTATCATACGTGTCGAATCCAGGTACGGTTCTTTCCGCCCCAATGTGGAAACCGGCTGGCGCGAGCAGAAGACGCATGACCAACCCAGAGGAGCGCTCTTTGATCTTGGCGCCCAC
>NZ_NPOR01000003.1:0-64101 GCF_003688325.1 Bifidobacterium sp. wkB338 | reverse complement strand
TCCACCCAGAGAGAGGATGCAGTTGTGCCTGATGATTTCTTCATCGCTGCCACCCATCAGCAGGGCATAATCTCACATATTGTCGGTGGCCTGGTGCAATCCACCCGGCAACCCCGACTGACTATTCAGGGAACACTGGGATCCTTGCAGATCAACGATCAGGACCCTGAGGAGGACCAGCTCAAGGCAGGTATGCGGATTGATGATCCGCACTTTGGTGTCATGTCCGACCCCACTGCCTGTTATATCGACAGAGAGGGTGAGGAGCATATACTCCCGGCCGTTCGGGGCTGGCAGCCGGCATTCTACGAAGGTTGGCGTGACTTCCTCCGAGGCAAGGCTGACAACCCGGTTCCCCTGGCTGAGAGTGTCCATGTTCTGGAACTCCTGGATCAGGCCATGCTTTCCAGCCAGGACAGGAGGATCATACAGGAATAGGGTAGATGCAATCAATACTTGGCCTTTGGGCCTACTGATAACAGGTTGGGTCCCCGCTGATCGCATGGATGGCTGATCAGCGGGGACCCAACCTGTTCGGTGGCATAATTTGTCCGGTTGGCAGAGTCAGGAACCATGGCATGTGCTTCTGCTCACGAGGCCGGACTGCTCAGAACAGGGGATGCAGCAGCAGGGCCAGCAGATAGACGGCCATGAGAGCGATAAAGAAGAAGTCCATCCTGCCCAATCGCAGCAGGCGGTAGTGGGTGCGCTCTTGACGGCTGCCCTCATAGCATCTGGCATCCAAGGCCCGGCTCAGGTTATCGGCATGGCGCAGAGCTCCGGCGAAGACAGGAACCGTGATGGCTATGGCAGCATGCAGGCGTTGCGAGAGCGAGCCGGACTCGATGGATCCACCACGGGCGGCCTGGGCTTCCACGATGGCCTGAACCTCACGTCCCAGTGTGGGGATGAAGCGCAGGGCAAGTGAGAGGACCAGGGCGATCTCATTGGTGTGGATGCCCAGTCTGGACAGTGGGCTCAGCAGGGATTCACAAGCATCGGTCATCTGTGTCGGGGTGGTGGTCTCCACCAGGAGCGCCCCCAGAAAAATGATCAGCATGAAGCGGCAGGCATAGAGTACAGCCACCCAAATGCCGCCGGTGGTCAGCACGAATGGACCCCAGGCAGCCAGTCTGCGGCCGGTCTGAGTGACCAAGAGATTGAACAGGGCCAGCAGAAGCATGAGAACCAGAAAGCCCTTGACTGATTTCATAATGGAATGCAGTGGTGCCCGGGCGGCGGCAAAGAGCCCTACAGTGACCACCAGCGCCAGAACAAGCTGCGCCGGCGTGGAAATGGCGAAGGCGGTGAACATGGCTAGGAGGAAGGTCACCAGTTTGGCTCGCGGGTCCAGCCTCGCCAGCAAGGATAAGGGTTTCTGGTCGGCTTGGGTGCGATCCGCTTTCCCGCCTGAAGTTTCTTTGCCAGCAGCCTCCTTCTCCGCTGCATCTGTGGCGAGCAGCTGATGGTAGCGCTCCACGACTTCGGCAGTGGGCCCATAGGCTAGCGTTTCTCCATGCTCCAGGAGCAGGGTCTGGTCGGCCAGGTCCAGGGCCTCCTGATCTGTGTGAGTGCTCATGATGATGGTGACCCCACGCTTATGGAGCACTCGAAGCAGTGTCATGATGCGTGCGCAGGCCTGGGGGTCGAGACTGGCGGTGGCCTCGTCCAAAATCAGCAGTTGCGGGCTGCAGGCCACGACTCCGGCGATGGCCACCAGGCGCCGCTGACCCCCCGAGAGGTCGAAGGGGGAGCGGTCGGCCAGATCACCGATTCCCAGAAGCTTCATGGCATCATCCACCCGAAGCTGTACCTGCTCAGGCCCATAGCCCAGGTTGTGTGGACCATAGGCGATGTCCTGGGAAACGGTATCCGCAAAAAGCTGATGCTCGGGGTATTGCATGACATAGCCGACCCTTTGGCGCAGAAGCTTCAGATTCTGGCGTCGCAGATGCTTGGCCTTGGGCCGATCGGGTCCGGCCAAGGGCAGGCCGGCCACCCGTATGGATCCGCTGTCGGGAGCGGCCAGGGCACAGATCAGCCTGGCCAGGGTGGACTTGCCGGATCCGTTGCGCCCGATAATGGCTAGGGTCTGTCCTGCCGCAAGCTCCAGATTCACATGGCTAAGGGCTTTGCCTTCGGCATCCGGGAAACTGTAAGAGACATCCGACAACTTGACCATGGGAATAGCGTGGTTGCCGACCGTGGTCTTGGGACCCGTATTTGACGCCCCGCTTTGGGTCAGCGGAATTGGGTCAGGCTCGCCAACAAGGGCAGGCAGATCCTGTCTGTTCAGAATCTGGCTCGGACTTCCGCATGCCACGATGCACCCATGGTCAAGCACGAGGACTCGATCAGCCTGCCTGGCCTGCTCGAGCAGGTGGGTGATGTGGACGACGGCCGTGCCCTGGGCTGTCAGCTGACAAAGGATTGATTGAATCTCCTGCCGGCCGGCTGCATCGAGCATGGCGCCAGGTTCGTCCAGCACCATCATGCCTGGATTCATGGCCAGGCTGCCGGCCAGGGCCAGTCGTTGCTGCTGTCCGCCAGACATGCGGGTGGGATCATCATTCATCCGCGCCTGCAGATCCACCTGCTTCAGGGCCGCTGGCACGCATGAGAGCATTTTTTGGCGGGGCAGGCCCAGATTCTCGGGTCCGAAAGCCACGTCGTCCTGGACGACGGTGGTTACGATCTGGTCTTCGGGGTTCTGAAAGACCATGCCGATGCTCCGCCGTGCCTGCCGATAGGCCTCAGCGTCGATCTGTCGGCCCTGATCCGGGTTATCAAAGCAGACTGTACGGCCCATAAGCTCAACTTGGCCATGGTCAGGTGCTGTCGCACCCGAAAGTATGTTTCCCAGCGTGGATTTGCCGGAACCATTCGCTCCCAGGATGCACAGATGCTCGCCTGCATGAACTTCCATGGACAGATGGTCCAAGGCCCAGGTCCGGCCTCCGTCATAGGAGAAGGAGACCTGGTCCAGTCGGGCGACCGTCGCCTTCGAATCCGCTGAATCCGGGATTGCGGATTGGGTCATGGATGCTGCCATGACACTCCGAACCGCCGTGGCCTACTTGTTGATCAGCGTGGAGATGGGCTTGTAGATCAGGAAGGTAACCACGCCGTGGATGGCGAACTTCATCAGGTTGAAGGGTAGAAGGATCGGCACGATCATGGCGACGACCTTGGCCATGGACATGTGCGCGTAGAAGGGGGTGATCACTACGTTGCACAGGATAGCTGCAATCACACCCAGAATGGCGCCGGAGACAATCCCGATGACCGCTCCCTTACGGCTGTGCATCTTGCGGTAGACTAGGGCTGCCGGCACGCTGAGCGCCAGAGCCACGATCATCGAGATCAGAGCACCGAAGGGGTTGGTGAACAGGTGCGGGACGAATCCCAGAATGGAGATGATTGCTGCAGCAGCAGGGCCGAAGGCGAAGCCGCATACCAGGACGACGATGCCAGAGGGGTCGTATTTGAGCCAGGGAGCGGCAGGAAAGATCGGGAATGAGAAGAAGCTCAGAACCATGGCCAAGGCTACGAAGAGTGCGTAGACCGCAATCCGTTTGGTCGACCAGCGTCCTGAACCGCCTGCACCTGTGGAGTGGACATCGTTGAAGCGCGTGTCCTTGTTTGCAGTGGTGTGTGAATGAGAATTGGGCATGCTCATAGAGGGCCTCGTTTCTTCCATCCGGACTGTAACCGTTGGCTTCGGACTTGAACCGATATCCACCGCTTGCGCGGGTCGCGGGCTCCCGGCATTCAGCCGGATACCGCCAGTAAGGACTTTCACCTTCCCTGAAACTGACGATTTCAATATAGCTGCGGTCCTTGGAATGGTCAATTCTTTCTCACTGATAGTGCATTTCTAGACACGCCAGGAAGGAAATAAAACCGCCTTCCATGCAACTATTGCAGCCTGCACAACGAATATGAGGTTGTCGAAAGTTCACAATGCTGCAAGGAGGCTGGAGCATGGCGAGGATGGGTGACCATCTGCTGCCTGCGGATGAAGCTATACATCCGGCCTTGGTCAGACAAACCAGTGACGGAGACGCTGATGGTGGCCAATCCCAGGCAGAGGACCTGGAATGGATCAGAAACATACTGTCAACTAGATCCTTTCGCGCAGCCGATGACCTAGTTCGCAAGTACTACGACGACATCCTGGCCTACATCCGAGCTCAAGTAGGCGATAAGGAGGAGTCGCTGAACCTTGCCCAGGATGCCTTTGTTGCCATTCTGCGGTCTTTGGGCAGCTACGATCCGCACAAGTCCAGCTTCCGTACCTGGATCCACCGCATCGCAACCTACAAGGTTATTGATTACTGGCGGATCCGCCGCAGGCGGCAGCGGCAGGAGGCGCAAGTATTTGTGGCATCCGGCCACGATCAACATGACGACCCCGCCGACCAGACCTTCAAGGACGACCTAGTTGGTCGGATTGAAGACAAGATCTCACAGGCTCCGGTCCCGGCGCAGGAAGTTTTGCGTCTCCATCTGTATGCCGGCTATGGGTTCGCGCAGATTGCCGAGGCCTGCGGAGAGCCTGAAAACACGGTCAAGGCTCGGTATTACCGACTTTTGGACAATTTGAGGAAGGAGTTTGGTCATGAATCGGTCTGAACCTGATATCCGTCCCATTCTGGCGGCTCTTCAGGGTAGCGACCTTGAGCGCGATGATTTTGCTGAATCACAGATCGGCAGTTCCAGGATGCGCGAGCGATCCATAAAAACAATTGTACGCAAAGGGATGGGAAGACGTCCTGGGCTGATCTGGACCCTTGTAGCCATGGTCCGTTCCCTAGGCCTGAGAAACCTGCTCTTTGGCCTCTGGGACTGCGTCTTTATCGGCCTGATTCTGACGGCGGCGGTTTGGGCGACCGTCTTTGGCTCCTTCATGAAGACTGCTTGGCCTAGCAGAGTCGATAGAACCTTCGGTCTGGTTGTCCCCATATTCGTCTGCTCGCCTGCTCTTTTTCTGGTGGTGCACCTTTTGGTCGTGCTCAAGGAACGGAACCTGAATACCCTGAATCTGATCAGAACCTGCAGGTGGTCATTCCGTCAGATAGCCGCAGTCAGGATGCTTCTGTTCGGCATGGTCAGCATGATGATTTCATCCTTGGCTACGGTCTTGCTGGCGCGGACGACCAATCCGGGGCTGTCCACCATGACCCTTCTGGGTATCAGCTTCTCCTCCCTCTTTCTCTTTTCCCTGGCACAGATCTGGGTGGAGGAGCATATGCATGGAGAACTGTCCATCTATCTGGTTCTGGGACTCTGGATCGTGCTCGGTATGATTCTTTATCTGACTCGATTCGCCACCGCCCCCATCCTTGTCTCCATTCCGCCGGCGCTGAGCCTAGCGACGGGCCTTGTTCTTCTGACGATCTTCCTGCTTGTTCTGCATGGACGCTGCGTAGGGTCACCTCTGTCAAAGCGAGCATGGCATATGAAAAGACTGGCGACGGCATGAGGGCGGAATCTTACATGTTTAGTGTGAAAGGACGGTGAGTTTCGTGCTGCACTTGGACCATGTGTCAAAGAGCTTCAGGAACAAGCGGGTTATCAACGATCTGAGCATCTCCATTGGAACCGGCGTCCATGGGCTTCTCGCGCCTAACGGAGCAGGCAAGACCACGCTGATCCAAATGATCGCCACCCTGATCCGCCCGGATTCGGGAAACATCACTTGGAACGGGCAGGACATCATGGTTATGGACGAGGACTATCGCGGCCTCTTGGGGTATCTGCCCCAAAAATTCGGCTATTACCCAGACTACAGCGCTGAAGATTTTTTGATGTACATAGCAGCCCTTCAGGGGATCGGCCGGAAACGGGCCAAGCCCCTGGCGAAAGATCTCCTGAAGACCGTGGGGCTTAAAGACCAGGGTAAGCAGAAGATGAAGACGCTCTCTGGGGGCATGATTCAGCGCGTGGGGCTGGCACAGGCCATGATCAACGACCCGGAACTGATGATTTTGGACGAGCCGACCGCTGGTTTGGATCCACGGGAACGTGTCCGCTTCCGCAACCTGGTCCATGCTCTTTCGCGCGACCGGATCGTTATCCTGTCCACTCATATCGTCTCTGACCTGGAGACCATCGCCGACCGGGTCATCATGCTCAAGGATGGGCAGATCTGCTGCAACCAGTCCCCAAGGCAGATAAGCCGCTGGCTGGAAGGCAAAATATTCCTGGTTCCTGCGGATTATCGCTTAGGGCAGGGGCAGCTGCTCCTTGAGGACGAGCTGGATGGGGATGCGACCCGGCTCAGAATTTACTCACCTGAGCCGCCGTCCCAGGGCCAGGCTGTTCCTGCCAACTTGGAGGATGCCTTCCTGGTGATCTACGGGGACGAGGAGTAGCGATGCAGCATACCCCGCCGAATCAGGCTCGCGATCTTATTTCTTGCCAGGGATGTCTTCAATGAGATGGATGGTGATCAGGAACGAGATGCGGCACCTTCTGGGTACCTCTTTTTGGGTGGTGCTCAGTCTGTCTCTTGGATTCGTTTTCTGTATGAATCTAGCTATGTATGACCAAATTCCCACTGACGAAGCCCATCATGACCTAGCTAGCTACGGACCGTATGTCAGTCAGTCCACCATTACTGGATTCAAGCGTGAGGCTGACAGACTTGAACCGGTGGTATCCAAAGATCTGATGGCACTTGGTCCTCAGGCTGTTCAACTGGGCGTCAAGAATTATCAGTCGGCCAGGGACCTGGTCGATTCGGTCGAGAGCTCGCGCTGGACAAATCCTTCAGTACTGAATACAGACCGGGGCAAACTGACCGGCCGCATCAATGCCTTGCCTAGCTATCGTCGGCTTGTTCATTGCCATGATGTCATGGATGCCTATCGTGGATGCAACCGGGAAGCCCTGACCGCAAGAGCCGAGAAACAGTTGCGTAAGGGCGGTAGTAATGGCATCGAACTGCCTGAATCGGTGACGAAGCGGCTTGACATCTTAAGTGGACAGTGCGGGGCGGGTATGGGCCTGGCCGCTCCTGAATTACTGGACTACACTCAGAGCAACTTCAGACTTTCAGTCTATCTGGTCCCGCTTCTGGCAGCCTTGGTTGTCGTGGCCCCACGCCTTGTTAAAGACCAGGTCCATGGGGTCCGGCAGACGCAGTTGACGACAAGGACCGGACGCTTCTTGCCTGGGCTGCAGGTGTTCGCCATTGTCTGTGCGGGCCTGCTGATGATGCTCATGGTGGCAGCGGGATCATTCCTGATGTGGGTGCCCAAGATCGCGGGTTTGCAGGATCTTTCGGTTTTTGATGGACATGCATTGCCTTGGTTCACCTGGTCCTTGGGGGAGTATCTGGCTGTGTTCGTATTGCTCTGCCTGGGGTCCGCCTTTCTTGTTTTTCTCTTGGTTCTCTGGATTTCCATGCACTGCAGGACCTACACACGCTTGGTCTTGCTTGCAGTCCCGGTGGTGTTGCTGGCCGTTCATGTCTTTGTCGCCTGGCTTCTCGTGGATCCATGCTGTATTGGCAGTGTGGTGACTCGGATTGTGCCATTGCCCGGCATTGAGCTCTACCTAATCCTGGGACTGCTGGTTTTGACCCTTTGTCTTTGCTGGTGGTCGGCCAGAAAGCTTTGTTGCCTAGGCGATCTGAATGAAAGGAAGATCAATGAATGAACTGCCACTGAAAATGGAGGGGGTATCCTTCCATTACAAGGCTGGTGAAGCTGGAATAGACCAAGTCGGCCTGGAATGCTCGACAGGATCTTGGACTGCAGTTATGGGTCCTTCCGGAGCGGGGAAAACCACCTTGCTTTATTGCGCCTCAGGGCTCTTGCCAGTACAGCAGGGATCGGTCGAGATAGCCGGCCAGAACATAGCCAGGATGAAGGAGTCCGCCCTAACCAGGATGCGCCGCGACCATATCGGTTTCGTTTTTCAGGATTACAACCTGGTCGAGGCCTTCACCTGCTTGCAGAACGTCATGCTGCCCCAGCTCTTCGGCGGTCCCAAAGTTGGTGTCGCCCAATCGCTGCAGGCCTTGAAGATTTTGGGTCTAGATGGGTATGCGCAGCAATATCCGTCTGACATATCTGGCGGTCAAAGGCAACGTGTGGCCATTGCCAGAGCGCTGGTCGCCCAGCCAGATATGATTTTCGCGGACGAGCCCACCGGGGCACTGGATACGCGCAGCTCGGAAATGGTTCTGGATGCCTTTTCGACCTTGGTGGAGAGCGGACGGACCGTGCTCATGGTGACCCATGACCCCAATGTGGCGGCCTGGGCACAGCGCACGGTCTTCTTGGTGGACGGCACAGTGCATTCGATATGCCAAGGATATACGGCCGAGCAGCTGTCCACTCACCTGACCAGCATGACTCAGGTCGGCCAGGGGGTAGGACGATGATGCATGCGGGTAAAGGCCAAGCAGGAAGAGGAGAAGTTCCCGGACGGGATTCCCTGCATGCATTCTCCTCGATCAGTCGACCGACCCTGTTCTCCTTGGTCTTGTCCCTGATCAGGAAGCATCGAGCATCGTACGCGGTCATGGGTCTATCCACCTTCCTGGCATCCCTGCTGACCTCTTCGACCATGCAGGTCTACCAAGCGGGAAAGTCCTTTGACAATATCGGCGATCTGAATAGGTTGAACACCTACCAGCGTCTCCAAGCCAAGGTACCTTATTCAAATCTCTCCATGGTCACTATTCCGGCGCTGGCTTGCTGCCTGCTGGTGTCGGTCTTTTTGGTCCTCTCGTCGGTCGCTTTTCTGATTCAGGAACGCCGACGCGAGTATGCAATGATGCGGTTGAACGGAGCCTCGCGCAGGAGGATCCTGATCATAGGTATCTTGGAATTCTCGATCCCCCTGGCCCTCTCGAATCTCATTGGCTGCCTGGTCGGATCTCTCCTGACCATACCTGTTGGACGGTTTTACGCGCGCTCTGCCGAGTTCAGCGACAGTGGCATGGTTTTCACACCGCGGATTCGACCTTCCATTGCAGTTGTCACCTTCATCATGATGATGGTCGCCTGCCTGTTGGGAGTATGGATGGCTATGCGCAAGGTGGGCGGGGCAGCTCCGCTCCAGCTCATGACGGAGACCAGTGACAAAACCAAGCGGATCGGATGGATTCGTTCTTCGGTAGCCCTGGTCTTCCTGATCCTGACCTTGGTGGTCGGGTTCGCCCCATTGCCTTCTATGACCCAGGACCTGCGTATTATGCTCGAGGTCATTCTTGTCATTACTACGGTCTACTTGGCGGCTCCGATCCTGGTTGTCCTGACTGTATCGGTCATTGGTCTGATTCCGGCGAAGGTGGCCGGGGGGCCAGGTCTTCTGGCCCTGCAGCGTGCTCGAAAGGAGAGCGCAGGCTCAACCGCTATAGCCCTCCCCGCCATGATGATCCTGACCATCGTCATTTCCCTTGTGGCAGCCATGCAGGCTGGCTCCATCGGAGGGGCGGTTCTGAGCCTATATCCGCTGAAGGCCGATGTTATGGCTACTTCCCTTGATTCGGATGCCCAAAACCGCAACCCATCCGATCTGATCGGTGGGATGCCTGAGGTTCGAGACTTTGTTACCTACCAGACTCAGCAATGGGCTATGGAAGGATCAGCGGGCCAGACGGCAACGGTGGTATGGGAACCTGCCGAGCAACTGCAGGGTCAGAAAGTTCAGAGTTCGCCGAGCATTCATTTCTCCTTTGTCCAAGGGAATTCGTCTGATCTCGGTTCAGACCGCGTCGCTGTGAATCAGGATTCCTCCTATTCCATAGGCGACACCGTTCGTCTTCTTGATCGCCATGATCAATCGCATGAGGTGCGGGTCGTTGCCCTTGTTCAGTCGCCTGAGGGCATTCCAGAACTATCTGCAGGCAATAACTATCCTCTGCTTCTGACGGCGGAGGGTGACCTGCCTCAATTGGGTGAAGACGCACATACGATCATTCCCATATCGGCTGTCAATCCGACTGATGCGCACGGGATTACCTCCCGTCTGAAGAGTGGCCTCCAGGGCGATTTCGCGGTGCAGACCAGGCAGGAGTATATAGATGACTTCATTCAACGAGGCTTGTCCGGGCAGACGGCCATGAAGGTCATGATCGTCGGCGGGACCATTCTTGCCCTAATTTTCATGATGCAGTCCATCGCCATTTCGGCATGGGAGCGCAAGTGGCAGAACCAGCGGCTCAATCAGATCGGGGTGGCCTGGAGGTCAATAGCCTGGTCGGGAATGATAGAGACACTGACCGATGTGGCGGGCGGTGCAGTGATGGCGCTGCTGGGGATCGCCATTGTCGAGGGCTGTATTGCCTTGAGTTTTGTCCAGGCTGGCATGTCTATGGCTCTGACCCCTGTGCCCGTCGGCCGGTTCCTTCTGGTGACTGTGGTTCTGCTGCTGGTGGCGGTGTTCACATCCTGGGTGTGTAGCCTGCGATCCAGGAAGATGGAAGAAGGCTGAACCTACTAGGAGGATTTTGCTTCAGTAAGCAAAGTTGCGGGGCGGTGTCACAATGGAGAGCATGGGAAAGACCTTGAATAAGGCGGCTATGGTCGTCGTAACCTATAAGCGTCAGGAATTGCTGACAGGCCTGTTCGACTCCATCCTCCGGCTCACCCAGGCCCCCTGGCGGATCGTGGTGGTGGATAACGAGAATTCGGCAGACACGCGAACCATGGTCGAGCAGTTCTCAGAACGTGTGACAGGACGTTGGGGCAGGACCATCATCGACGGATCCGGCAATCAGGATCGTGTTGTTTATCTGCCACAGGACCACAATGGCGGCGGCGCGGGAGGCTTCTCCGCCGGTGTGCGCAAGGCATACGAGCTTGGTGCCAAATGGTTTTGGGTCATGGATGATGACGTTGCAGTAGAGCCCGAAGGACTTGACCTGCTGGCTAAGTGGAGTGAACGCTATCAGGTGGTGCAGGGTTCCCGGCTGGATTATGATGGCGGCCCCTTCTATTGGCAGTATCATTTTCTTACCGCCTTGGGCATTCCAGACCCGATAGCACCAGGGGAGTTCGGCCCATCGGGCTGTCGTCCCATGAACACCATGTGCTTTGAAGGAGGATTCTTCTCCCGGCAGGTTGTGGAGCAAATCGGTCTGCCTGATCCGCGCTTCTTCATCTACTGGGATGACACCATCTATGGGTATTTGGCATCCAAGGTCACACAGCCTGTGGTCGTCTCCGATGTAGTCATGCGTCGGACTCGCAACATCGCCAATTGGAACATCGCTGGTGTGCGCCAGCTCAATTCCACATCGGATATGAATCGTTACCACATCATGCGCAACCGGGGCTTTATGGCCAGGTATTTCATGGTTCATGGGGACTATCGGCCCCTGGCCTTCGCCCTAGGAACCCTGGCAACAGCTCTTAAGGAAGTCATTCGCCTTCTGGCTGTTGATCGCAGTCACATTATGACCGGTATTCCTGCCATCCTGAAGGGATGGGTGGATTCGCGCCAGATATTGCATGATCCTGACTGGAGGCCCATGGAGCCCCTCAAGGACCGACCAGCCGGGGGAACACAGCGAGCTTGAATAAATTCGGCTGCTACTTTTCTTGGCTTCCTGCCTGGAAGTACTCCATGGAACAGATAGGTCCTACTAGGTGAAAACCGTCGTCCTGGTAGACGACCTTGGTGACCGCGGTGTTGTCCATGTCAGGGATGGTGCAGTGGTCGTCGATGGCTGTCAGGAACTGTTGCAGGCACATGCCGGAGGAGACCACCAGGACAGGCCCGCCGCCCTCTTCGATGGCAGACTGGGCGATGCGCGTCAGCACCGCAATCATTCTGCTGCGGACCTGGGCCGTGGTCTCAGCCCGATCCTGTTCCTCCAGACCGGCGGACAGGATGTCCTGGGCATCCAGCCGGTGGAAGGTGTCCTGCATATGGACGGCGATGTTCCTGCCATAGGTTGCCTTGGCCGCAGCGAAGTTCTCGAACCCCATGGCTGCGCAGACTTGGTCCAGAGTAGTGCGCTCGTCCCGGCCCTCGAAACTTCCGAAATTGTCCTCGCGCAGGTCAGGATCCACGCCCACGCGCAGGTCTCCATTGCCGGACATATCAAGGGCCAGGCGGGCCGTTTCATACTGGCGGCTCAGATTGCCGCTCCAGGCTGCCCGGAAACGAATGGACCGCAGGCCCCGACCGAACTGGCGCACATCCTCGCGACCTTGCCTGGTCAGAGGGAAATCTGACCAGCCCTGCATCAGATGCATGACATTGGCCGTCGTTCTTCCGTGACGGGTCAGGTAAAGGGTTGTCGAACCTGCTTCAGTGCTCGGTTCGGTGATGGACTGGGATGATGATGCTCCATTGTTCATAGTTCATCACCCTACACGGTCCCCTTGCCGGGGCACTGGGATACAGCCCCGGTCAGGACCTGATGAAACGGCCTCCATCGCCCCAGGTCCATGTGCCGCCGCCGGATCCGATCTGGAAATTCATTTTGGCTATGCCCAGATCCACTGCGGAGCCGTAGGCGACTGAGGGGTCCAGAGTGGCGATTGCATCGCCCGTGTTCTTGTCCCAGGCAAAAACCACGGGCTGTCCGTTCATGGCCGAAGGCGCCTTGGCGGCGGCAGCCACGCCGGCCTTGAACCATTCCGGAGCCTCCTGGCGGTCCTGCGCGCTCATGGAAGAAGTCAGCTCCTCATAGCTCTTGGAGGTTCGATGCTCGCTCTGACGTTGACAAAGCTTGTCGAAGTCCTGGTTGCCGTAGCCGACCTGGTCAGCCGGATAGCCGATGGTGACCACAAGATAGAGCGATTGGCTAGGAGTGATCCGGCAATGGCGCTCGGCTGCCTGACGGTCCCAGCTGCCTGACACCCATCCTGTCCCCAGTCCGTACAGTGTGGCGGCAAGAACCATGCGCTCGCCATAAAAGCCGGCTTTTTCCAGGCTCTCCTGATCATCCTTGCGTCCGACCAGGGCAAGGTAGTTGGCCGCATTGGCCAGGTGGCCGGAGGCATTGTCGGCAGCGAAGGCGTCCGGTTTGCCTAGGACCAGTTGCATGTCCAGACCGCTGAGCGTATTCAGAGCGTTCAAGGTGCTGTCGAGCTGCCTGGCGAGGTCGGGATCGATAGGCTTAGGATCGTATTCTCTGGTGGTGATGCGTACGTTGACTGCATCAATGAGCTGTGTGTGTTCGGTCATAACCTTATTATTCCACTCAATTCTTCTTCCTGCAGTTTGTGGCACAAGGCCAGCGGAACAGCCTGACCCTGGTCCGGCCCATGCCGCTCCTACGGGTTGCAGAGGCATGGCTTGGGGTACAATCGCTACCGTGCCGGTTCGGACCCTCATCTTTGATCAGCTAAGGAGCAGCAATGATTGATACAGCGCAGGCTTTCGGAGTGGATATTGGTGGATCCGGCATTAAGGCTGCCCCTGTTGACTTGACGATCGGCGATTTTGCAGAGCCTCGCAAAAAAATTCTGACTCCGGAACATTCCACGCCAGAGGCTGTGGGGGCTGTTGTAAAGGAGCTATTGGACCGTTTTGAAGTTCCGTCGGATGTGCCTGTGGGCATCGCCTTCCCGGCCCCTGTCAAGCCTGACAAGCCGCTGGATTTCATGGCCAACCTGGACCAGGCCTGGGTCGGTACTAATGTCCAAGAGGTTCTTTCCAAGGCCTGCGGTAGACCCGTCAGCGTTGTCAACGACGCGGATGCGGCCGGGCTTGCCGAGGTGCAGTACGGGGCTGCCAAGGGCCAGAAGGGTCTGGTCATCGCCACCACACTGGGCACTGGCATCGGCACGGCGCTGATTTATAACGGCGTTCTGATTCCCAACAGCGAGCTGGGCCATCTGACGCTGGACGGCAAGGACGCAGAGAAGTACGCAGCATCATCGGTGCGTGACCGCAAAAAGCTGAGCTATAAGAAGTGGGCCAATCGTCTGACCAAGTACTACCGCTTGCTTGAGCACTACTTCAACCCTGACTTCTTCGTTGTCGGTGGCGGAGTCAGCAGGATGAGCGAGAAGTTCCTGCCCCACATCGACATCAAGACTCCTATTGTGGCTGCCAAGCTGCGCAACCAGGCCGGCATTGTGGGAGCCGCCTATCTGGCTGACCTTCGGCAAAAGCACCTGGGGTGAAGCAGGGCGTTTAGGCGGCTGCTGGATCGGATGAGGAGCTGAAAAATCATGCATTTTTCTCACCGCACCGGGTCTGACCGCCCCAATCGCATAGCTCTGGCCGAGTCAGAAGCACGAGCCCATGGTCTCAAGTTGGGCAGGCTGAATGATTCCAATCCCACCCGTTTCGGACTGGCCCCGGCATTTCTGCCTCAGGTCTACGAGGCCGAACCGAGGGGGCCTCGTAAGGCTCGGCAGGCTCTGGCTGAGTTTCTGACCAGGCGTCAGAGTTTGTACGGCAAGGATCGTGGTATTGCGGTTGATCCTGATAACCTCTACCTGCTCTCTTCCACATCTCAGGCCTATTCCTGGCTGATGAAGCTCCTCTGTGACCCGGGTGATGCCATTCTGGAGCCCCGGCCCGGATATCCCCTGATCGAATCCATCGCTGGTCTGGAATGTGTCCGAACAATTCCATACCGCCTGGCCTACGACGGGTCCTGGGTCCTTGACCTGGCCACGGTCAGGCAGGCCCTGGAGGGGCCTGAGGGCGACCGTATCCGTGCCCTGGTCCTTATCAACCCCAACAATCCCACGGGGTCCTACATTCATCCAGAAGAACGCCAGTCGCTGCTGGAACTCTGCCAGCGGCATGGGGTGGCCATCATTGCTGATGAGGTCTTTTTTGACTATCCCTTGGATCCTCTGCCGGGCCGCGCACGACTGGCTGGGGAGGATAGGATGTTGACCTTCGCCCTGGACGGGTTCTCGAAGAGCCTGGCAGCTCCCCATGCCAAGGTGGGCTGGATTCAGGTTTCCGGGCCAGCCGACCAGGTTGCCGAGGCCAAACGCCATCTTGACATGATAGCCGACGATTACTTGCCCATGAGTCTTCTTATCACCAGGGACATGGAGGCCATGCTATCGGATATTCCCAGCCAGACCAGCCGAGTGGGGGAACGAGTCAGGGGCAATCTCGAAATCCTTAGACAGGCATTGAACCAAAAGGAGTCCTGCGTCTCCCTGCTCAGGCCTGAGGGAGGCTGGAACGTTCTGTTGCGTTTTCCTCAGGTCATCGACGAGGAGGAACTGATTCTTCGGCTAATTGGGTCCTACGGGTTGACTGGCCAGCCCGGATATTTTTTCGACATGCCAGGCAACGGATATCTGGCCCTGTCGCTCCTTCCAGAATCCTTGGAATTCCGCCGAAATGTGAACTCAGTCGTCTCAGCTATCGGGAAAATAATGTGTTTATAGCCCACGTAACGCCCTGTTCACTCCGATAATAAGTTCTGAACAATTGTCGGTTATGGAAGGGGGAGATTGGCACGGCTCAATGATGAGCCACTGATTGCAAGGCTGCACACGAAGGAGTGATAACGATGTTAGACGAAAATAAGGATCGAAGGGGAAATCCAGCCAAGGGGGTTGGTGCCCGAATCGGGGAGGACATCAAGGCCATGGCCTCTGCAGATGAGACTGGAGGTGCTGTGGCGAATCAAGGCGTGGACCCAAGCCTGGCTCCGGATACGGGCAGAAGGCTCAACAATGCGGAGAAGGTCCGCTTTGCCATTGGCTTCGTCCTGGTATCCCTGCTCTGGGCTGCGCCCTTTACCATGGGGTCCGGGGTTCTCCTGCCACAGATTTTCAATTCCCTGCATGGAGTTAGCCCTGAAGCGGCTCTGGGGACAATGAATTCGATTGGCTGTGTGTTCGCCTTGGTGGCCAACGTTGTATTCGGTGCTCTTTCAGACATGTCCAGGTTCCGAGTCGGCAAGCGCACTCCTTGGATCGTACTGGGTGGCATTATTGGTGCCCTTGGCTTCCTGTTGGTTATCCAGTCCCATACACTTCCCATGATCATCTTCGGCTGGTGCATTGTGCAGGTTGGCATCAACTGCCTGATAGCCCCGGCCGTGGCGGTCCTCTCCGACAGGATACCTGAGTCGACCAGGGGAACTTATTCGGCGCTGTATGGAGCTAGCCAGGTTGTCGGCCAGCAGTTGGGGACTATTATCGGTAGCTCGTTCATAGCCAACATCCATACCGGCCTAGTAGTCGCCATGATCATCTTCCTCTTCTCCGGTATTCTCACCGTGCTGATCTGGCCCCGGGAGAAGTCGGCTGCCAACACGGTCGTGGAACGAACCTGGGCAGATGTCGGCCGGTCCTTCATACCTCCCACTAAGAATTGCCGCGACTTCTATCTGGCGCTTCTGGGCAGGTTCACTTTCGTTGTCGGCTGCTTCATGATTCAGGGCTACCAGCTTTACATACTGCAGAAGTACTGCCACCTGAGCGATGCCCAGGCCGCAGCCACACTCAAAATCATGGCCTTGATCTCGGTGGTGACAACCATTCTGGCCTCCGTGGTCTCAGGCCCGCTCTCGGACTTCCTGCACAGGCGGAAGGTGATCGTAGCCACCAGCTGCCTGATTCTCGCCGTCGGCATACTCTTCCCCTTCCTGATGCCAACCGCCACGGGCATGTACTTCTATGCTGCTCTGGCTGGAATCGGCAACGGTTGCTATATGTCAGTCGACCAGGCGCTGAACGTCGATGTGCTGCCGAATGCCAAGGAAGCCGGCAAGGACCTGGGCATCCTCAACCTGGCCAATACAATCGGCCAGGTGATCGCCCCCGGGTGCACGACTTTGGTCATTGGCCTCTTCGGAGGCTACAGGATGATCTTCCCGGTCGCTATCGTTTGTCTGCTGGTGGGAACCGTATTCATCATGATGATCCGCAAGGTCAAGTGAGTCTGAAAACCTGTAATCCGGAGCTGTGCTGAGCAGCGGTCCGGTCAATCGAACCCGAAAGAAAAAGACATGAAAGGGAAAAAGACATGACAGAAGAATCACATACCAAAGCCAAGGATCTGGAGCTGCAAGAGGAGGCCTCACTGACCTCGGGGTCGGACTCCTGGCACCTGCAGGGGCTGCCTGACAAGGGCTATGAAGGCTATATGATCACAGACGGTCCATATGGCTTGCGCAAAGCCACTGGCTCCGACGTCTACGGATCGGTCCCGGCCACCTGCTTTCCCCCGACTGCGGGGCTGGCCTCCTCCTGGAACCCCGATCTGACCTACCAGGTGGGCCAAGCCATGGGCGAGGAGTGCATCCAGGAGAAGGTGGCCGTGATTTTGGGCCCCGGCATCAACATCAAGCGCAGCCCTCTGGGTGGCCGCAACTTCGAGTTTTACTCGGAGGATCCTGTGCTGGCCGGGCATGAAGCCGCAGGTTTGGTCGAGGGGGTCCAGTCAAAGGGAGTGGGAACCTCTCTGAAGCATTTTGCAGCAAACAACCAGGAGACCGACCGGCTCAGGGTCAGCTCTGACGTGGACGCACGCACCCTGCGCGAGATCTACCTGCCGGCCTTTGAATACGTGGTCAGGAATGCCAAGCCCTGGACCATTATGTGCGCTTACAACAAGATCAATGGGGTCTTCAGCTCAGAGAATCGCTGGCTCCTGACGGACGTTCTGCGCGGCGAGTGGGGCTACCAGGGCATGGTCATGTCCGATTGGGGGGCCGTCCACAACAGGGTCAACGCTCTGCAGGCCGGACTCAACCTGGAGATGCCGCCCTCCCGCACTGATGACCAGGTGGTCCAGGCTGTGCAGGCCGGCCAGCTTGACAAGGAGCAGCTGGACCGGATGGCACAGGGGATTCTGGATCTGATTGACAAGGCACGTCCGGCCATGTCTCACCAGGGATATCGTTACGATGTTCAGGAGCACAACAACATGGCTCGTCGGGCTGCCCAGGAGTCCATTGTCCTCTTGCGCAACGAGGACCGGATTCTGCCCCTTGATCCGAAAGAGAAGGTCGCTGTCATTGGTGAATTTGCACGGACTCCGCGCTATCAGGGTGGGGGTTCCTCGCACATCACGCCGACCGAGGTCTCCTCGGCTCTGGATGGCTTCAAAGAGGTTGGCACGAATGTGGACTTCGCTCCCGGGTTCACCTTTGATGACAAGGAGCAGGATCCTGCTCTGACCCAGCAGGCGCTTGATGTTGTGCGCGGAGCCGATACTGTTGTGCTCTTCCTGGGGTTGCCTGAAGATGCCGAGTCCGAGGGCTTTGACCGCACCAGCATGGATCTTCCTGACAAGCAGGTGGCTCTGCTCAAGGCTGTCTCCGAGGTCAACGACCGGGTGGTCGCCGTCCTCTCCAATGGAGCAGTGGTGACGGTTGCCGACTGGATGGACAAGACCAAGGGCCTGCTGGAGACCTGGCTGCTGGGCCAGGAGGGTGGACGCGCGGTGGTGGACGTGCTGACTGGTGCTGCCAACCCGTCGGGCCATCTGCCTGAAACCATTCCGGTTAGGCTGGAGGACAACCCCACCATTACATCCTTCCCCGGCGAGGAGGGTCACTCCCGTTATGGCGAGGGTGTCTACGTGGGATACCGATACTACGACACCTTCCAGCGCCCGGTGGCCTTCCCCTTCGGATTCGGGCTGTCCTATGCCGACTTTGACCTGGATCAGGTAACGGTGACCAAAACCGGCGCCAACTCGGCTCGGGTGGAGGTGACTGTGACCAACACCTCGCAGGTGGACGGCGCTCAGACCGTGCAGGTTTACGTGGCCCCCTGCGCCAGCCGGGTGAATCGGCCCAGCCATGAGCTCAAGGCCTTCACCAAGGTCTTCCTGAAAGCCGGACAGTCCAGCCGGGTGAGCATGGACCTGACCGAGCGCGACTTCGCCTACTGGTCCACGGCTATGGATGCCTGGCATGTGGAGGCGGGCACTTACCGCATCCAGGTGGGTACTTCTAGCCGAGATCTGGTTGCAGAAGAGGACCTGCAGGTGGATGGCGACGGCAGGTTCATTCCGCTGAATGCCGAATCGACTATGGCCGAGTGGCGCGAGAATTCGATTGGCGGGCCCATCTTGCGCGATCGTATCGATAAGGATGGCATACCGCTGCCTGACGATCCCAACACGGCTCAGCTTTTCGATACCATGCCTCTGGCATCGGTCATCACCTTGTCAGGCGGCGATGGCAATGGCACCGTGGCTGACATGGTCGACCGGTATCACCAAGTCCTCAAGCAGCAGGGCCTGGACTCCTGACATCACTGTCGGCTGGGCTCAGGGTGCTAGGAACCAGACGGCTACGTTCATGGCCTGACTGGGGTCGAAGTGCTCCAGCAGGACCATGGCGTTGATCAAGGTCAGGACCAGGCCAGCCAGACAGGTTAGTGTCAGTAGGCTCATGACGGCCGCTCCCGCTCTGAAGCGGCCGCCTTCGTATGCCAAGGATGCGGCAGCCATGATTACAACGGCAGCCAGGCAGATCAGCCAGGCGAAGTCGATGGTGTAGCGCACCGAGAACCCGCCAACATAGGAGTCTGCAGCCATAACCAGAGCCGCTAAGGCCAGGGCCAGGATCAAGGCGGGCATCCATCCTCGGCGCTGCAGTTCTTTTCGCACCCGGGGCAGGACGATAAGGACAAGGGCCAGTACGAGTACCGGGGTGGTGACTAACAGCCCGCCCAGGCCAGGCTCGGTGAAGTGCCAGACCCGCATGGGAGCGGGGGAGAATTGCAGGTAGGGGAAGACCGGCAGGGTGGTCAACGGCTGCAGAAGGTAGTAGCCAAAAATCTGAAGCAGACCTTGGGTGCCAGGATGATAGTTGGTCAGGTCCAGGGCGGTCATTTGATATCTGTTGCCGAAGTCCAGCAGGGACCCGAAGCGCCAGCGGTTGTACCAGAGCAGGGGAGCGGCTACCAGGATGACTGGCAACAGGCCACAGACCAGCAGCGACAGCGCCCGTTTCCTAGAGAGGTCGGCAGGATGGCTCCTGCGAGCGAACAGGGTGTTGATGACTGCCCTTATTTCTTTGGCAAACAGGGGTAGCGCCAGTAGTCCGGCAGCCAAGAAGGTGGGTCGGCAGCCCAGGGTGGCAGCTATTGACAGCGAACCCAAAAAAAGTCGAGGTCTGGACAGTTGCCATGGTTGGTCCCCGTCCTCCATGGTCCACATCCGCGTTGATCCACGATCCGAATGCTTACCGGCATCTGCAGGCTGTCGATGGACCCGTCTGGCCCCCATCCAGAGCCAGAGTCCAGTCATGACCGCCAATATGGAGGCATCGAAGGGAATCGTATAGAAGTTGCGGCGGCACCAGAGATAGACCATGCCGGATCCTTCCAGCATGGTTATAAGAGCCATGCCGACCACGGCCAGGTTGACCCGGGGGAACCATCGGGCCAGCAGGCGGATGGTGGCCAGGGCGGTCATGATGGTGGCCGCCGTGACCAGCAGGGCGGCAGCCGAACTGGTGGGCAGGGCATACCCGCCCGGATGCGCCAGGCTGGTCACCGCCCTGTAAGGCAGGAAGAGCAGCAGTACCGGCAGGACACCGAAGTATGAGTACCAGTGGCCATTGTGATAGACGTAGTCCCAAAATATGGGTTGCTGGTCCTGGGCCAGCAGTGCGTTGCGGGTGGCTATGTCAAAGGGGTTGGCTGCCTTGGACAGACCCGGCGCCTGGCCCAGATCCAGCCAAGGGCGTCCATGCAGAAGGGCCTGCGCCACATGATCGTACTGGTTGAAGTCGTAGACGTAGGCCTGCGGGTGATGGTAGGCCACGGGGGTAAAGGTGGACAGATCATACTGGATGCTCCAGCAGGACCAGACTGCCAGCGGAGCCAAAATCAGGACCAGTGCCAGGCGCTGGCTTACTGAACCCGTATCCAGCCGGGTCCGCCAGAGGACCGAGCCGGGTAGGTAGCCTAAGATCAGCGCCGCCAGACAGGCCAGCATCAGTATCCGCGCCAGGTTGAGTTCCAGGGGTACCACATCGGCCGGAGTCATTCCGGTCAGCTCCAGCTGAGATCCGACGGGCTCCTGTATCCACAGTCGCATGGCCTGGATCCGACCGCCGTTGGGATTGCCTCTGATGCGTAGATAGTGGCTACGGGCCTGACCGGGGCAGATCAGCCCTCGGGTGCCCTGGATCCAGCCCTTGTCGCCGGCCAGGTGCAGGTCCAGACGTACATGAATCTGCGACAAGGGTGAACCCTTGATGTCTTCTGCCAGCTGAGCCTGAAGGAAGGATGCCCGTCCATTGGCGACAGGGACGTCCATCCAGGCACCAGCTGGATCGGTGACCTTCAGTCCTCCGCCCGGCAACGGGGACAGCCCTGGTCCCAGCTGGTGCGATTGTGAGGCGACATCGCCAGCAGTCCTTGTCGGAGAGTTTGAGGATGAACCCGACAGCGACTGCCAATGGGCCAGATTGAAGACCCCCAGTTCCAGGGTGAGCACAACAAAAAGTGCCAGCAGCAGGCGGATGGCTGCGCCCCTGGCCGGGGTGGGGCGTCTCAGGGCTGGCAGAGTCATCACGGTTTTATTCTAACGGCGACATGTCGGGCTGGATTGGGACAATCAAAGGTATGTCCAAGAACGCGAAGAAGCCCCGGGGGTTCGGGGATCTGTCCGGCCTGGGCCGTTCCATTCTTTCCTCACTGGAGGGACTGGTCGGCTCCTCTCGTCCGACTACTGGGAGTCGCGGGGATCGTCCCCTGGATTCTTCGGTGGCCGACATGGTCGATCTGATCAACCGGACGGGGCACCACCCAGATGATCGGCAGATGCGCGAATTTCTGGCCTCCCACAGCCGTATTCTGGGCATCGCCGTCAAGCGTCGGCTTTTTCCGCGCCTGCAGGGCGTTCCCGATGGTCTGACACTTGGCTGGGTCCAATGGCCTGATGCACCAGGCCGCGGCTTTGCGCTAGGTGTCTTCACCGATCGTCGTCACTTCGCCCAGATTGCTCTGGCCGACGACCATGGCCGGGTCTTCATCGGCGAGCAGAGCCGGATGGACTTACAGAACATGGAGCCTGCCTTCTTGTTGGGCCGGGAGGAGGAGGTGACCCTGGCCGACGGTCGTCGGCTGGGCCGCGATCCGGGTCAGGATTCGGGGCCGGTCCGCGCCCTGCAGGGTGCTGTAGCAGGCCGTGACGATGCCGGCCACATGCGTTGGCTGGCCTCCTGGCTGCGAGCCGATGGTCGCTATTCACTTGAGCAGCTGCGTCCGCTCCTGCCTCCTGAGATGCGCCTGGACCTGGAGTATAGGGATGCCGTGGCCATTGCCTTCTTCGCTGCTTACCTGCTGCCGCGCATCCAGGGAACCTTCACTGGGTTCGGCTCGGGCAACATCTTCTACCGGCTCAACCGGGAGGCGCCCATGGGAGCCATCCGACGCAGCGTGGGTGACATGATCCAGGCACGCTCCCATGGACAGCGGGTCTCCGGTCTGGAGGATCTGTTCGCCGACCTGATGCGCGAGGCTGGGGCCCTATCGCCCGTCTCAGGCCTTGAGGCCGTTCATGGGGCGGAGCCCCTGCATCTGTATGCTTCCTCTTATTCGGGCGCCTACTTCCTGAGCTGGGACAATGGGCTGGAGTTCACTGCCGCCCTTGCAGCCCTGCGCATCGAGGGCAATCTCAATAGGTTCGCCGCTGTCAGCGCCTGGCTGGAACGCAATGCGCGCCTGGGAACGCTGCCCACCGAGGACTCGATCAACCGTGTCCAGGCAACCCGGCTGGACCAGGCACTTTTGGATGATCCTGCCATTGTCGCCTTGCTGCGCCCGGGGGACTATCCGATTCGCTTCGATCCACTGGAGGACGACGGGCGGACTGCCATCAATGCCATGGTCGACAAGGCTGCGGCGACCGCCGTTATGGTGAGTCAACAGGCTCCCCAGGCGCTGCCTGTGCGAGCGGACGGCCAGGGTCAGGAGCCGGTGCGATCCGAATGGGTCTACCGGCAGACGCTGTCCATGCTGATGCGATCCCTCCGGCTGCCCTTCCGCTTCGATGTGGAGTTCAGGTCCAATCTCGCCCAAGGACAGGTGGCCCTGGCCTTCACTGCGGCAGGACGCACCATGATGCCCTCCAGCCGCTATGAGGACCAGTCGCGGGCCTGGCGGGATCTGGACGACGGCGAGCGATCCGCCATGAGCGCTGACTACAACCTGCGCGTCGGGCTGATGATGGCTGCCCTGGCCTTTGGGGTGGATCCGTCCGTGCGCGAGGTCAGCCTGCAGATCGACTCCATTGGTCTGGAAGAGGCTGTCGACCAGCAGAACTCGGCTATCAGGACCATGATGGGACAGGCCCTTGAGGCCTTTGAGCGCATGCGTTCAGGCGAGGTGGCCCCCACCGGGTCCAAGGCTGATCCCAAGGATGGCGACGTGCACGGTGATCCCACCAAGCCCATTGCCTCCCGGATGGCCCCGGAGCAGCAAGAGGGGAACGAGGAGGACAAGGCCGAAGATCAGGGTGAAAAGGAATCCGTGGACCGTGAGTTCAAGGATCTCATGCAGGGCGTGGACCTTGACTCTGCTGCTTTTGCGCCGCCGTCGTCAGCCAATGACTCCGACGCGGATGAGTCGACTGCTGATGATGCATCGAAGGAGGATGTCTCGAATGATGATGCCTCTGCAGACAAGACTGACGACGACGCATCGCAGAATCCGCTCAGCGCCCTGCAGAGCAATCCGACCATCCGCACCCTGGTCTCGGTGGTCTTCAGCAGGGAACTCTTCCTCTCCCGCATCCGTTCACAGGGTCTGAAGGATCCACGTGCCATCTACCGCTTCTTCGACGCGGCCATGCAAGTGGATCCCCAGGGCGGACTCAAACCTACCGAGGCCGAGTTCGACATGCGCGATGACCGCTTCAGCCCCCATGGCAGTCAGGAGGAACCCGAGTTCTCCGAGGTGGCCTTTGCTGACAAGTCTGCCAAGGCCCTGGGCGCACATAAGGCCGTGGATCTGTCCATCCAGCGTGCCGACCTGTTGCAGAGAGCTGTAGGCGGTTTCCACCAGCTGGCCTCGGACCGGACCATGACATCAGCGGCCAAGGCCCAGGCGGCCACAGGCATCATCCAGAGTATTGGCGACCCGGAGCTGGAACAGCTGGCCCCCCAGGTTGCCAGTGCAATGATCGATGGCACCCCTGTTCCAGACTTTGACTTCTCCCTGTCCTCCCAGCTGGACAAGGAGCGCGTCAAAGCCCGTGACCTGCTCTTCTCCGGTGGGGCAGCCCAGGGCATACAGGTTGAACAAGACGCTATCGCTCATCTGGATGCCATCTTTGCGGCCGAGGGCCAGGTACCCCGCTATTTCAACTCCTATGCCGAGCGGGTGGTCTACAACCGCCTCTTCGCCACACCGGGAGAGCGGACCCTGCTCATTCCTGACAATCTCTTCTATGCCCACCTCGAGATAGCCGACCTGCTGGCCCAGATCAAGGAGGACCAGGCGGCCCTCAAGCATCTGAACGCCATGGTGGCCTATGCGCCCGCCTATCCGCTTTCTCACCTGAAGCTGGCGGTCATGCTGGCTAACCGGGAGGACTGGGATTCGGCACGGGCTGCCACGCTCAACGCCCTGCGGGTGGCTTTGGATCGGGACGACGCCTCCTTCGCCTACTATCGCCTGGCCTATGCCTCATGGATGCGCGACGAGTTTGACGTGGCTGCAGCGGCCTACCTGATGAGCGAGCACATCAGTCCCGATCGGATACCAGCCCTCAAGAGCGAGCTTGCCGAGCTGCAGGCCAGGGCCCGCTCCCAGTGCGTGGTCCTGCCCGAAGACCACAGGCAGGCCCGCCGGGTGCTGGCAGAACACGGCCTGCCGGTCTGGCCTCACACCGAGGTGGCTTCGATAGTGCGCCAGGCAGCGCGCATCTGTGTGGATGGTGGGCTCTTCGTCCCGGCCCGAACACTGTCAATGGCGGCCGCAAGGATGAACGACGACGATAATGAAGGTGTTGATGTGGTACAGGCACAGTTCATGAGGTCGCTCAATGCATGACAAAACAGCTCAGGAAGATATTCAGCAAACCCGTGATGAGGGCGGGAATGCCGAGTCCAGGCCCAGGCCGGGCACTGACCGATGGATAGCCTCCCTGCAGCCCGACGATGCTGATGCCATGCGACTGGGGGAGTTGGATCTTGACTCTCTGGGAGCCCAGCAGGCCCAGCGTCTCTGGTCCAGACTGGCTGCCTGGGTGGAGTCCGACCAGGTCGCCTACTACATAGACGATGCGCCGGTCTCCTCTGATGCGGCCTATGATGCCCGGATGCGCTGCCTACAGGAGCTGGAGTCCCGCTTCCCCAGCCTGGACACACCCCAGTCGCCGACGCACCGGGTCGGAGGGACTTTCTCCAACGACTTCGCCTCCGTCCGTCACCCCTCCCAGATGCTCAGCCTGGATGACGTCTTCAGCGTCGCAGAGCTGCGTCAGTGGTATGACGGACTTCGCAACGAGCTCGACTGGCCGCAGGGCAAGGCCCTGCCCATGACCAGCGAGGTCAAGATAGACGGCCTGGCCCTCAACCTCCTCTACCGCAATGGGGTCCTGGAACAGGGCCTGACAAGGGGGGACGGCGTTACCGGGGAGGACATCACCCTGAACGTCAGGACCATTTCGAGCATTCCGCAGAACCTGTCTGGGCCTGCCAGTGATATCCCCGAGTTCGTGGAGGTCCGTGGCGAGGTCTTCATGCGGTTCGATGACTTCAATGCCTTGAACGAGCAGCAGGAGCAGGAGGGTAAGGCGCCCTTCGCCAACCCCCGGAACGCCGCCGCCGGGTCGCTGAGGCAGAAGGATCCACGCATCACGGCCAGCCGCCGTCTGAGCTTCTACGCCCATGGCCTGGGCTCCCTGAGGTGGGGCCCGGCCCATCCCAGGGGGACCCACGACGAGGTCATCGACCAGTCCCAGGCTTATGACCTCTATAAGCAGTGGGGAATCCCGGTCTCCCCCCACAATCGGGTCGTCACCTCCTTCGACCAGATCCTGGACATGATCGACTATTACGGTCAGCACCGCAATGACATCGAACATGCCCTGGACGGCATCGTGGTCAAGCTGCAGGACCGGGATCTTCAGCGCAGGCTGGGCGCTACTTCGCGTGCGCCCCGTTGGGCCGTGGCCTACAAATACCCCCCGGAGGAGGTCAATACCCGGCTTTTGGACATCACCGTCCAGGTGGGCCGGACCGGACGGATTACCCCGGTGGCTGTTCTCACCCCGGTCACCGTGGCCGGGTCCACGGTCTCCAGGACCACCCTCCACAACGCTTCCGAGGTCAAGCGCAAGGGCATTCTGATCGGGGACACGGTCGTGGTTCGCAAGGCAGGCGATGTGATCCCTGAGCTGGTCGGACCGGTTATCGAGGCCAGGAAGGGGCGCGAAAAGGAACTGAGACCCTTCATCATGCCCGAGACCTGCCCCAGCTGCGGTGCCCGGCTGGCCCCGGCCAAGGAGGGCGATGTGGACATCCGCTGCCCCAATGTGGAGTCCTGCCCGGCCCAGCTGACCGAGCGGATCATCCACATGGCCTCTCGAAAGGCCCTGGACATCGAGCATCTTGGGGAGCAGAGCGCCATAGCCCTGACCAACCCCGATGAGAACCGGCCCGATTCCGTGGAGGTCTACGCTCCCGGCCTGCGTGAGGTCCTGGTCGACCAAGGCGGCCAGGCAGCCCAGTATCAGCCGGACCCGGACCTGAAGCTTCCACCTCGTCAGGAACCTGTTCTGACCAGCGAGGCGGGTCTCTTCAACTTGAAGGTGGAGGATTTGCGCCAGGTCTATGTCTGGCGTGAGGTTCCCCTGATGGAGCAGGCGGAGGTCGAAGGCCGGCAGGGACGTGCCACAACCAAGCGCCGGACTGGCGGCAGCGGTCTCTGGTACCGGGTGCCTGCCTTCTACAACCTGCCCAAGAGCGCCCAGGCTGGCCAGGGCGAGCGGGCTATGAACAGCCATGAGACCCAGGTCCAGGAGGTCGCCCTGGGCAGTGCCGACGCCCAACCCTCCAGGAACACCCTGCAGATGCTTGAAGAGATCGACAAAGCCAAGCATGCCGACCTGTGGAGGGTCCTGGTGGCCCTGTCCATCCGACACCTGGGACCGACCTCGGCCCGGGCCATCGCCGCCCGCTTCCCGTCGCTCAAGGCCGTGGAGGAAGCCAGCGTGGAGGACCTGTCCGAGCTGGACGGTGTGGGCCCCGAGATCGCGCATTCCATCCACGACTGGTTCCAGGGTGCTCGGCAGCCCGACGACTGGCGTGGACGCATCCTGGATGCCTGGCAGGCAGCTGGCGTGGGCGCTCATGTCGAGCGCAGCACTAAGCCACAGACTCTAAAGGGCATGACCGTGGTGGTCACTGGCAGCCTGGAGGACTTCTCCAGGGACTCCGCCAAGGAGGCCATCGTGGAGCGCGGCGGCAAGGCCTCAGGATCCGTAAGTAAAAAAACCACCTATGTGGTGGTGGGCGCCAACCCGGGCTCCAAGGCCGACAAGGCTGAGAGTCTGGGCCTGCCAATCCTGGACGAGGCGGCCTTCCACCGCCTGCTTGACACCGGCGACCCCAACCCAGCCCAAGGTTGATTGTGACATTCGCAATATCCGACCAGCCGCGCCCTAGCAGCCGATGGCTGGGCGCGATATGGTGACGGCATGGAACAAGTAGAGCATCGCAAGGAAGGGACCCGGGATCTGGAGGAGCTGCCTCGAAGAATCAAGGGGGAGGTCTATGAGCGGCTCAGTCGGGTCATCGATCCAGAGCTGGGACGGTCCATTACCGATTTGGGCATGATCACCGACATCATTGTCGAGCCAGCCAGGGATGCCCAGGCCGACTATGAGGTGACCGTGCGGGTGGAACTGACCATCAAGGGATGCCCGTTGTCGACCACCATCACCAACCAGATCAACGGCACCGTGACCTCCTACCCGCGAGCCCGGCTGCGCCCCCATATCGATGTTTCCTCCATGAGCCGGGAGAAGCTGGACAACCTGGTAGCCGACCTCAAGGCCGCCCGGCGTAGCAACCCCTTCTCCAAGCCCGGCGTGGGCACCCGCATCTTCGCCATTGCCTCGGGCAAGGGCGGCGTGGGCAAGTCCTCGGTGACGGTCAATCTTGCGGCCACGTTGGCTGCCCTAGGCTATGACACGGCTGCCATCGACGCGGACATCTACGGATTCTCCCTGCCTGGGCTCTTCGGTGTACACAGCCGGCCCACCAATCTGCACGGCATGCTGATGCCGGTCACCGCATGGGGGGTCAAGCTGATTTCCATCGGCATGTTCGCCGGGTCGGACCGGGCCATTCTCTGGAGGGGTCCGCGCCTGCAGCGCTCGCTTGAGCAGTTCCTATCCGATGTCTGGTGGGGCGACCCCGATGTGCTCCTGCTGGATCTGGCCCCAGGCACCGGGGACATGGCCCTGTCCGTGGCCCAGGCCCTGCCCAACAGCCGTCTGATCGTGGTCACCACCCCCCAGCCGTCGGCCTCACAGGTGGCCGTGCGTTCAGGGCTGGTGGCCCTCCAGCTGCCCACCAAGGTCCAGGGTGTAATTGAAAACATGTCCTGGTACGAGCACAATGGCGAGCGGCTGCGCATCTTCGGTCAGGGAGGCGGCCAGCGTGTAGCCGATCAGCTGACCCGGGATTTGGGGTATCAGGTGCCCCTGCTGGAGCAGTTGCCCCTGCAGACTGACCTGCGCGAATCGGGGGAGTCCGGCCGACCGGCTGTCCTCAGATCAGATGGCTCCTTGGACGATTCGTCGCTGACCATGCGATTCGTGGACCTAGCCAAGACCCTGATGGCCGGTTCAGAGCCTGGCGATGTCCGTCGGGCCGCCGGTGAAGACTGACTCTACGTTTTTAATCCGGTGCCGTACCTTGTCTGAGATTAGACGGCGGCCGGGCTCTTTTGGCTGGTGATCTGCCGCGAGGGAATGGCCAGGAACCAGGGGACTGCCAGCACGACCAGCCCGATGGCGCACATGGCCAGGAAGGGAATGACCTCATGCCCGGCCAGGACGTAGGAGGCGAACATGGGTCCCACGATGTAGCCCAGGGAGGCGGCCGTGTTGAGCAGCCCGAACATGCGTCCACTGAACGATGGCCCGGCCAGCTCGGCGGCCACCACCGGCTGGGAGATGCCCATCATGACCTCGCCCAGTCCGAAGATGGTGATGCCCAGAGAGGCCACGCTCAGGGCACCGGGGGTGGAATCCAGGCGCAGGCCCAGGACGATGATCACCCAGGCTGCGGCCCAGAAGACCGGCACGGTGCGCAACAGGCGCACATGGTTGGCGTCCTTGAGCCGTGGCAGCAGCACGATGTTCATGATGACAACCGAGAAGGTGTTGACTACATCCACCACTGACAGGGACCAACGGGGGATGTGCGGATCGGAGATCAGAGTGGTGACCAGGCCGGCGTCGAACTGGGAGTAGCCGAACAGGTCCATGAAGAAGGTTCCTAAGGTCAGCAGAACCATGGAGGCCAGCACCCTGGTCAGGGAGCTGGTCCGCCCGCCGAAGGTACCGTTGATGGTCATGCTTTTATTGCCGTCTGACTGTTTGTTCTGCAGGACATGGGTTGCCCCTGCGGATTCCTGGACGGCCTCCCGCTCCGCCTGAGCCTTGAGCTCAGCCGTCAAGCGGCGTAGCTGCCAGTGTCGTTCGATGACCAGCAGGGACAGGCTGAGCAGAGCGAACCCCAGGGCCCTACCGCCGAAGCCGAGCCGATAGAGGAAGTCCTGACCACCAGCGGCCAGCAGCCCGCCAACGGCCGCTCCAAGGCCGATGCCCAGGTTGAGCTCCGCTTGGTTGATGCCGTAGACGATTCGGTGCTGCTCCCTGGTGGAGATCTGCGTCAGAATGCTGGCCCAGGAAGTCTGCATGCCCATCCCCAGGCCCGAGACGAAGGCTCCCGCCACTGCTGCCCGGTAGTCGTGGGCCACAGTGAAGATCAGGGGGCCGATGACCGAGAAGATCATGGCCGTATGCATGGCCAGCCAGGAGGAACGCCGGTCCGAGACCCATCCGATGATGGGGTTGGAGATCAGCGATCCTACCGAGCTGATGGTCACCAGCAGGGCGGCCTCGCTCATGGTGGCGCCCAGAGAATGGGTGGCGAAGAGTAGCTCGATGGGCATAACCAGGCCGATGCCGAAGTTGCACATAAGGTCCACGATGAGCATGGCTCGCAGATATACGGGCAACTCCATGAACTCACGTAGCCAGCGCATCGGTCTCCACCTCCATCGAATCTTTTTTCATGCCTCTCCTCATTCTGGCCTGACCGCCAGCCGGGATGCCGGGACTGGCGTGTTGCCGTCAATGGGCGGATGCCGATGGTCGTGATAATGCAAAGAGGCCCGACCCTTCAGCAGGAAGGATCGGGCCTTATGTGACCTGGCTGGCTAGTCGGCGTCAGTCGTTATGCGAACTCAGATGTGGAAGTAGAGCTCGTACTCCAGGGGGGTGGGGGCCAGACGGGTCTGGTCCAGCTCGCCGCGCTTCAAGTCCAGCCAGGTCTGAATCAGGTCGTCGGTGAAGACATCGCCTTCGCTCAGGAAGTCGTGATCCTCCTCCAGAGCGTTCAGAGCCTCCTCCAGGGAGCCGGGTACCTGCTTGATCTGGGCATGCTCTTCTGGAGGCAGCTCATAGAGGTCCTTGTCGATGGGGGCCGGCGGCTCGGTGTGGTTGAGGATGCCGTCCAATCCTGCCATCAGCTGGGCCGAGAAGGCCAGGAAGGGGTTGCAGGAGGGGTCGGGGGCGCGGAACTCGATCCTCTTGGCAGCCGGTGAAGTGCCGGCCAGGGGGATGCGGATGGCTGCCGATCGGTTCCGGGCCGAGTAGACCAGGTTGACCGGGGCCTCATAGCCGGGCACCAGTCGCTTGTAGGAGTTGGTGGAGGGGTTGGTAAAGGCCAGGACGGACGAGGCATGCTCAATCAGGCCGCCCACATACCAGCGGGCGATGTCGGAGAGTCCGCCGTAGCCATTCTCGTCATAGAAGAGGGGCTTGCCATCCTTCCAGAGGGACTGGTGGCAGTGCATGCCGGTCCCGTTGTCCCCGGCGATGGGCTTGGGCATGAAAGTAGCGGCCTTACCAGCCAGAGCGGCGGTCTCGTGAACCACGTACTTGTACTTCATCAGATCGTCGCCAGCGTGCAGCAGGGTGTTGAAACGGTAGTTGATCTCCTGCTGGCCGGCGCCGCCCACCTCGTGATGGGAACGCTCCAGAACCAGGCCCACCTTCTGCAGGTTGGCAACCATGTCGTCGCGCAGATCTTGGTAGTGGTCGATGGGTGGTACGGGGAAGTAGCCCCTCTTGACACGATTCTTGAAGCCGATGTTGTCGGAGCCATCCTCCTCGACATCCACGCCTGAATTCCATGGGGCCTCGATCGAGTCGACCTCATAGAAAGAGCGCTGCATGCTGTTCTCGAAACGGACCTTGTCGAAGATGAAGAACTCAGCCTCAGGAGCGAAGGAGGCCGTGTCGGCGATTCCGGTGGAGCGCAGGTAGGCCTCGGCCTTGGAAGCGATCTGCCGGGGATCACGCGAGTAGGGCTCGTCGGTCACCGGGTCCACGATGGAGAAAGCCACATTCATAGTGCGATGACGGCGGAAGGGATCCAGATAGGCGGTTTCAGGGTCCGGAATCAGCTTCATGTCGGACTCATTGATGGCTTGGAATCCCTGTACGGAGGAGCCGTCGAAGGCCATGCCGTCCGTGAAGGCGTCCTTGAGAAATTCGCTGGCAGGTACGGTGAAGTGCTGCTGGACGCCGATCAGATCCGTGAACCTGACTGAGACGTATTCCACGCCCTCCTGGTTGATCACAGCTTCGCAATCGGCCTTTGATTTCAGTTCTCTCACTGAACTGCTCCTTTCCTGGAAAACCGTAACGGTCACCCAGTCTAGGGGACCGCTTTTTTCGGTAATGCGCCGCTGAGGTTACGGGGGTGTTTCATGCGAAGGTCCCGGCGCCTCCCTTGGGGAGAGACCGGGACCTTCAAAAACATCAGCGTCCGCGCATGGCCTTGCGGCTGACGTGTATCTTGGTCGGATCGATGCCCTTGGGCATCCCCAAGGCGCTCTGCCGCTTTTGCAGGGTGACCAGCCGGTCGTTGAGGGTCTCCAGCTCAGTGGGTGTCAGCTTGATCTTCTTCTTGATCACGGTGCGCTGGAGCTTGTTGAGCGGGACCTGGTCAGGGCCGTGGCCCACGCTGATGCGGTAGATGGGGATGGCCGATCCGCGGGTGATGCGGCGGATCTTCTCCTCTTCGCGGTTCATGGCCTTGTTGACACGGTTGTAGTCGCCCTCGGCTATCAGATAGACCCCGGTGCGGCCAGTGCCCCTCCAGACGGCGTCCTTGGTCTTGGCATCAATCCAGACGGGTTCCTGGGGGAAGGAGAAGCCTGCCTTGGAGATGCTGCTCAGGACGGCGGCGGCAGCACCTGGGCGGCCCTCCATCTTGGCGTAGCCGACTCTGTCGGAGCGCCTGGTCAGGGTCATGGTGGCCAGGAGCAGGCCGACCATGATGCCCAGAAGCACAGTCAGGATCCAGGACAACCAGCCGAAGTGGGCCAGCAGGCAGATCACGACTGCTATCAGTGTGGGCACCAGGATGGCCGCGGCCAGCAGCCAGGGAAGGGCCTTGTCCTCTGCGTGAGTAAATTGATAGATTTTGACGATCTGACTGATCGTGCTGTTCTTCTTTTTTGCCTTTTTGCCCTTGGTGTCCTCTGTAGCCATGCCATCCTCACTCGGAAACGTTCACTGGTTGACCAGTCTACCGCATGCCTAACGCATATTCAGGGGTCTGCCGTCAGCCTTGAGCAGGGCCTCTCCAATGGCTTCCGAGAAGGTGGGATGGGGGTGGATGAGCCCGGCTGCCCGGTGCAGGGGAATCTGGTTGCCCACCAGCTGCTGAGCCTCGGCAATATTCTCGGAGGCTTGGGGAGATACCATCTCCAGACCGACCACTATCTGCTTCTCCATGTCGGTGGCTTGGCAGGCGGTGATCAGGCTGAGGGTGCCCTGCATGCCGCTCATGCGCATGCGCGAGTTGGACATCATAGGGTAGATGGTCTCCTTGACCTGGTTCAGCGATGGATCGTCCTCGGCTTCCTGACGGCTGAAGCCCACAGCTGCGGCCTGGGGGGAGGAGAAGACCACGCGGGGAATGGTGGCTTCGTTGACCGGCTCGGGGTCCAGACCGGAGGCGGCATCAGCCAGGGTGATGCCCTGTTGGAAGGCCCTGTGGGCCAGATGGTGACCCGGGGTGATGTCCCCCAGGGCCCAGACCCGATCACGACTGGTGCGCCCCTGAGAGTCGGTCAGGACCTGGCCATGTTCGTCCAGGTCAATGCCCAGCTCCTTCATGTGCTCGGGGTCAGTATTGGGATCCCTGCCGATGGCCACCAAGACCAGATCAGTTTCGATTGCTCCCGCCTGGCCCTTGTCATCCGTTGGCTGGTAGTCGACCTGAATGCCTCCATCAGCGGGTAGACGGTGCCCGCCCGAACAGCGGGCATGGGTGATGATCTGAATTCCCTGACGCTCCAGCTCCCGGGTCATGATCTGACCGGTCCGGCGACCCCAGTGGGAGAGCACCCGGTCCCGTCTGACCATCAGGGTCACCTGGCAACCGGCTTGATTCCAAATGGTGGCGAATTCCAGGGCCACAGCCCCTGATCCAATAATCAGAGCCCGACGGGGGAAGGGTTTGAAAGTCAGGGCCCGGTCGGTGTCGATGACCAGGTCATCGAAGGGAAGTTCTTCCAAGGCCCGGGGATGAGACCCTGTGGACAGGATGGTGTCGCAGGTGGTCAGACGGGTTCGATCGCCGTCATCGTCGGTCACCTCCACCAGGCCGTCGCCGACGATGGTGCCGTGGCCGTGTACCACTGTGATGTCACGTTGCTTCAGCAGGCTCGACAGGCCGCCGGTCATGGCGTCTACCATTCGGTCCTGATAATCCTGGAGCTTCTGGTAGTCGATATTGGCCGACTCGACATTGATGCCCATGGCGGCCCCAAGGTCGGCCTGTTCGAGAACCTGTGTGGCGGTCAGCAGGGCCTTGGTGGGGATGCATCCTCGGTTCAGGCAGACGCCGCCAACCACAGGGTCCTGTTCGACCAGGGCCACCCGTCCGCCCAGCTCTGCCGTGCGAAGGGCCGTGGCATAGCCGCCCGGGCCGGATCCGATGATGATGGTGTCGTACTGGCGGCTGTTGGCATCCCAGGGGTCGAGAGACTCTGTACCGGGTTGGTTGATCGATTGCTGCATAGCAATCCATGCTAGCCGTACAGGCTGGGAGAATGAAGACTATTAGCAGAATGTGGAGTGAATACGAAGAACGCCCGGAACCTCAAGTGGAACCGGGCGACGCGGCTAATTGATGGCTCAGTGAGTCAGGGCAACCGGCGGTTACTTGGGCCAGTGCCCACGCTTGTTCTGGTTGGGCTTGGGGACCCGCCAGCGCCGGACCATCATGGCCCGCTGCCAGGCATAGGAGGCCGAGCGTGAGCCCTTGGCCACCGAGCGCTCGCCGAATTTGTCGATCAGCAGGCGCTTGAGTTTGCGCCACATCAGCCAGGTGTCGACCAGAGCCACGATCAGGTAGCCGTATAGAAGAATGGTGACCACCATGGTGAAGGCGGCATAATGTTGCGGACCCACGAACATGCCCATCAGGGTGGCCACGAACATGAGGATGATGGCCGGGAAGATCCATTCCAGCAGATTGAAGCGGGCGTCCACATAGTCGCGGATGTAGATTCTCCAAGGCAGGCGCTCCGACTTGGGCATGTGGTCGATGTCGCCGGTCCTCATGGCCTCATACTGGGCATCCTCACGGGCTCGGATCCGGGCCTTGGCGGCCTTGCGTGAGGCCTTGCGGTCCTTGGGGACCAGCGGACGCAGGTTCCTTGCCTCGGCCTGCTTGCGCTTGGGTGTGGGGCGTCCCTTGCCTCGTACCTCTGCAGCTGAGGCGGCCTGGTCCGCCTCAGCCTCTTTGTCCCGTCGATCCTTGCGTGAGAAGGGGTTCCATGTCATGCGAACAGGTTACGGTGACGCCTAGACTCGCAAGCATTGATTCACAAGCAATCACAGGAGGTAGCGATGGCAAAGCTGGGCCTGGAAACGATCCGCACACGTGTTCAGGACGATGAGAGCCGGGTCGTCGATCTGCTCAAGGACAAGATCTCCCTGGCCTCGGTTTCAGCCAAGGGAATCACCGGGGATCACATGCGGCGCTCAGCCGACTATGTGGCCGGACAGCTGCGGCAGGTGGGTGTGGACGCCCATGTGGTCCAGGCAACCAATCCTGACGGGACCCCTGGTGCCTTCGAGGTCATCGGATCCCGTCAAGTGGATCCCAATGCTCCGACTGTTCTGCTCTATGCTCATCACGATGTGCAGCCGGTGCCCGATCCCTCCCAGTGGTCCACTGATCCCTTTACCGGTGTGGAGAAGGAGGGACGGCTCTACGGACGTGGGTCGGCCGACGACGGAGGCGGCATTGCCATCCACTCGGGTGCCTTGCATGCCTTGGGCAAGGACCTGCGCGTCAACGTCAAGGTCTTTATCGAGGGGGAGGAGGAGATGGGCTCGCGAAGCTTCATCCCCTTCCTTCAGGCTCATCGGGACGACTTCGCCTCGGATCTGATTATTGTGGCTGACTCGGGCAACTGGTCGGCGGACACCCCAAGCCTGACCACCTCTCTGCGAGGGAATGCGGACCTGGATGTCACGGTCACAGCCCTGGAGCATCCGGTCCACTCCGGCCAGTTCGGCGGGCCTATTTTGGATGCCAACACTTTGGCTGCCATGCTGATCGCCTCCATGTATGACGACCAGGGTCAGCTTGCGGTGCCCGGTCTGGAGGGCGGCCAGCCTATCGGCGGCCTGCAGCGTGACCTGGACCAGGCCCAGCTGCGTTCAGATGCCGGTGTGGTGGACTCCTACCGGCTGGCCGGAACCGACTCCCTGGCATCCCGTCTCTGGACCAAGCCGGCAGCGGCGGTGATTGGCTTCGATGCCCACCCGGTGGAGGGCTCCTTCAACGTGCTGGCCGATAAGACCCGCTTCCGCATTTCCCTGCGTACTGCGCCCACCCAGCGGCCTGAGCAGGCCGCGCAGGCCCTGGCCGATTTCTTGATCGCCCATGCACCTCAAGGGGCCAAGGTGGAGGTCACGCCCAGCAATATGGGCATGGGGTGGGCCATGGATGCCGACAGCCCGGTGGTCCGGCAGGCCGAGGAGGCTATGCGGCAGGCCTTTGGACGCGACCCGGTCAACAAAGGCGAGGGCGGATCGATCCCCTTCATCCCCGAGCTCAAGCGGCTCTTCCCTGAGGCCCAGGTCCTGGTGACCGGCCCCGAGGATCCCCAGTCCAACGCCCACAGCCCAAATGAGTCCATCTCCCTGCAGGGGCTGGTAGACAACATCATCACCGAGGCCCTTTTGCTGGATTCCTTGGGAGAGGGCCAGAACTGACTTTTGGCCACGGCGTGTTCTAAGGTTACAGGTGACACGGGGGCCGTATGCCTAAGGGCGTGCGGCTGAGAGGAGGCTCAGCCTCAACCGGACGAACGTTTACCGGGTAATGCCGGCGCACGGATGTCACTGGACCCGTGCCTGAACGGGATGGCGCTCATAGGGAGCGCCCCGAGGAAAGGCACAAGATCATGACCGATGGTCATTTCATAAACAACACTGCTTCTGGATCAGAGCCGGAGTCTGAAGGAACTCCATCACAGGTCAGAATCCCCTCCAAACGGTGGAGGGTGGTGGATATCGCCGTAGCCTCGGTCATCGGGGTGGCCTCCGCCGTCATCTACTGGGTGGTCGCCATGGTAACCACCATTCCCTGGTCCTTCCTGGACGGGGTTGTGCCCGGTCTGGGCGGCATTCTCAACGGCCTCTACCTGTTCGCCGGGCCCCTGGCATCGGTCATCGTGCGCAAACCGGGTGCTGCCGTCTATGCCGAGCTGGTCGCCGCCATCCTGGAGTCGCTGCTGGGCAGCCTTTGGGTGCCTGTGGAGACCATACTGATTGGTCTGCTTCAGGGCTTCATGGCCGAGCTGGTCTTTATGCTGCTGCGTTACCGGCGCTGGAACATGTCCACGGTGGCACTGTCGGGTGCTGCCGCTGGTTTCGGCTGCTGGCTGTACTCCTTCTGCACGCACTTGCAGGCCATCAACCTCACCGGCCCCTATGGTGTGATCTATCTGATAGCCACCCTGATTTCGGGCGCTCTGATCGCCGGAGTACTGGTTTGGTACCTCTACAAGGCCATCGCCGCGACCGGGGCTCTGGACCGTTTCGCCTCCGGCCGCGATATTCGTACGGCCGGGAAGTAGAGGTTCGGACGTGGACCAGAGCATCCAGGACAATCCCTACCGACCAGCAGCCTTGGAACTGCGTGGCTGGGGTTATCGGCATGCTTACAGGAACCACTTTGCCGTCAGGGATCTGTCCCTGCGCATTCCTGCAGGTCAGCGGGTGCTTCTGCTGGGAGCCTCCGGCATTGGCAAATCGACCATCCTTGAGGGTGTGGCCGGATTGCTGGGCGATCATGCCCCGCAGAGTGGTCAGGACCAGGTTGAGGACGATGAGGGCGGAGTGACCCAGGGCCAGGTCCTGATTGACGGCAATCCTGCCGTATCCAGCCGGGGGCGAGTGGGTTTGGTCCTGCAGGATCCGGATGCTCAGGCCATCTTTCAGCGGCTGGGCGATAATGTGGCCTTCGGGCCGGAGAACATGGGGCTGTCCCGTGAGGAGATTTGGCCACGGGTGCGAAAGGCCATGGCCGAAGTGGGTTTGGCTGACCTGCAGCTGACCCGGTCCACCATGCATCTGAGCGGAGGACAGATGCAACGTCTGGCACTGGCGGGTGCTTTGGCCATGCAGCCTGGGTTGCTTCTGCTGGACGAGCCCACGGCCAATCTGGATCCTGTTGGCGTCGAGCAGATAGTCGATGCTGTCAGGATGGTCCTGGACCGGCAAGGCTCCACCATGGTTCTGGTCGAACATCGAGCAGGGCCTTGGATGGATATGATCGACCGGGTCATTGTGCTCGGGTTGGGCGAGGTTGAAGACGACACCGGCGGTTCGGGCACTGCGGCCTATCGCAAGACTGTGATCATGGCCGACGGCAGCCCCCAGCAGGTCTTCAATGATCCTGGGCTCGACCTGGCCTCCCTGGGCATCTGGGTTCCTGAGGCCTATAGGAGCGTCAAGGATTCGCTCCCTGAGCTTGGACGGGTCCGGGCACGGTCTGGGCAATCCGGCCACGACCAAGATGATCATCCCGTCTTGTTGACCGCCCAGGATCTGGCGGTTGGTCGTCAGGGCAAAGCAGTGGCCGAGCACATCAATCTGGAATTCCGGGCCGGTCAGATCACTGCCCTGGTTGGGGCCAACGGGGCCGGCAAGTCCACGCTGGCCATGACCCTGGCTGGTCTGCTGGAGCCGGTGGCCGGTTCTGTCCTTGCTCAGGATCGTCTGCTTCGCGGACCTCAGGGGCAGATGCCTGCGGAGCCCGAGCCCATTCGATGGACCTCATCCCAGCTGGCGGCGCGCATCGCCTATGTCTTTCAGAATCCCGAGCATCAGTTCGCCCGAGGCACGGTCCTGGATGAGGTCAAGCTGGCCCCCATCCGCACCAGCATGACCGAGGACCAGGCCCAGGCCCGCGCCCAAGAACTCCTGGGCCGCTTCAGGCTGAGGCAGTACGCCCGCGCCAACCCCTACACACTCTCGGGCGGCGAAAAGCGACGGCTCACTGTGGCCTCGGCTCTTGCGGCTGCACCCCAGGTGCTGATTCTTGACGAGCCCACTTTTGGTCAGGACAGGAACACCTGGGTCAGCATGGCCCAGCTGATTGCAGACCTGCGCGACCAGGGAGCCTGCATCATCCTGGTCACCCATGACCGGGAACTGGTTCAGGCCCTGGATGCCCGCCTGGTGGAAATGACGCCTCCGGGAGGCCAGAAGGCCGTCTGGCCTGCAGTCGGGTCAGATTTGCAGGCCAGGCAGGAGGCTGTTGCTACCAGACTGACCGTCACGCCCATGGATCAGCGGGATGAGCCAATCAAGCCGGCCAGCAGGTCGTCCTATATAGCCTCCATCAATCCGGCCTTTCGGCTGATTGGGGCCTTTCTGGCGGCTCTGCCCCTGCTGATCAGCCTGGATCCGGTCTCGGCCACGACGGCCCTGATCCTGGAGTTTCTGCTACTGGGCGCGGCAGGCTTCACGCCCCTGCGCGTGGTCAGATCCACCTGGCCCATCTTCCTTGGGGCGCCTGGTTCTGCCCTGGCGATCATCCTCTATGGCAAGAGCGGCGGCGCCACTTTCTGGCAATGGGGGATGATCCACATCACCCAGCGCTCGCTGGACCTGGCCCTGGCCACTGCGTTGCGAATCCTGGCCATCGGAATCCCGGCCATCATCACTGTTCTGGGCATAGATGCCACCGACCTGGCCGATGCCTTCAGCCAGGTGCTCCACCTGCCTGATCGCTTCGTCTATGGCGGATTGGCAGGTATGCGGCTCTTCACTGTCCTCAAGGATGATTGGTCGGCGCTGACCGCCTCGCGCCGCAGTCGTGGGCTGGGCGATGAGAACCGCTTCAAGGCCTTTATGCCCCAGGCCTTCGCCCTGCTGGTTCTGTCCATCAGGCGTTCGACTACCTTGGCCACAGCCATGGAGGCCAGGGGCTTCGGCGGCAGCACACCGCGCACCCATGCCAGGGTCTCCCAGGTCAGACCACGTGATGTGGGCTTCCTGCTCATATGTCTATCTGTGCCTGCAATCTCACTGACCGTGGCTGCGCTGACCGGTTCCATCGCCTTCTTCGGCAACTGACTGTCAGGGTTTTCCGCAGCAGACTCCAGATATGGAGGGACCCCGGTCCTTTCCACCTCCCGCAGAGAGGGGAAAGGACCGGGGTCCGCCTGTGGTTGGAAGCGCCGGTCTTTTACCTGGCCAGAGTGGTGTTGATGTTGCGCACCTCGTCGAACCGCTTGGAGGCGTCCTCCCAGTTGACGATGTGCCACCAGGCCTTGACGTAGCTGGCCCGGTCGTTCAGGTACTCCAGGTAGTAGGCGTGCTCCCAGAGGTCCAGCAGGACCAGCGGGAAGATGGTGACTGGCAGGTTGCCCTGGTGGTCGTACATCTGCAGGGTGACCAGGCGCTCACCCAGCGTATCCCAGGCAAGGACGGCCCAGCCGGAGCCCTGGATGCCTGCGCACATGGACTCGAAGTATGTCTGGAAGCCCTGGAAGGACCCGAACTGATCCTCGATGGCGGCCTTGAGTTCGCCAGTGGGCTCCTGGCCGATGGCCGGGGCCATGTTCTTCCAGAAGATGGAGTGGTTCTTGTGCCCGGCCAGGTTGAAGGCCAGGTTCTTCTCCAGCAGGTTGGACTGGGCCACGTTGCCGGACTCGGCCGCGTCATGGATCTGCTCCAGGGCCTTGTTGGCCCCGTTCACATAAGCCTGATGGTGCTTATCATGGTGCAGCTCCATGATCTTGCCGGACACGTACGGCTCCAGTGCCGAGTAGTCGTAGGGCAGATCGGGAAGTGTGTATACGGGCATATTGTCTCCTCACAATGATTCTGGCTAAGCCAGATGTGCCATGGTCGGTCTGCGCCATACCAATGACGGACGTGGTCGACCCGACCGGTTCTTTTACCCTAGCCCCTTGTCCGGCGAGCACAAGGGGCGCAGGCCTTTCTTTCAGTGAACTTTCCCACAGATGTAGGCTGATTGAGGTCCGATCGCAGAGCTCTCGACTGTCGAGGCTAGAGTTATGCCCATGCCCTTTGATGATTCCATTCTCGACAATCCCCGTGCCCAACGAATTCGTCGCCTGGCTGAACTGCAGGATCGGCGGGCACGGCAGCGTCATGGCCGCTTCCTCATAGAGGGGCCGCAGAGCGTGCGCGAGGCGGTCCGCTGGCGTTCTGACCTGCTGACTGACCTCTATATTCAGTCGGACGAATCCTCTCCTGCAGCCCGGGGCGGTCATCCGCGGCCGCTCAACGAGACTGTGGGCGCCATCATGGAGCAGGCTCGGGAGCTGCCTGACTGCTACGGACATTTCGTCTCCGCCAGGGTCATGCGTGCCATCAGCGGCAATGCACAGGGGATCGTGGCCCAGGCGCGTACGGACGGATTTCTGACACAATCGATGGACTTCGAAGATCCCCAGCGCCTGACGAAAGAGGGGCCCGACCTGGTGTCAGCTTTCTGGCAGATTCGTGATCCGGGCAATGCTGGCACTGTGATCCGCACTGCCGATGCCGCTGGCTGCAAGGCAGTCATCCTGGTGGACCAGTGCGTGGAACTCACCAATCCTAAGGTCATTCGCTCCACGGCTGGATCGGCCTTTCACATACCCCTGATGACCATGGGCACCGAGGACTTCCTGGCCCTGTGCAGACGGCAGGGTCGGACCATGGTGGCGGCCGATGTCTATGGAACACCGGACAAACCCGTCCGCTCCCTGACCGATCTGATGGCGAGCGGAGCCCTGACCAGGCCAGACTCGGCGGGTCAGCCCATGGTCCTGCTCTTCGGCAATGAGGCACGCGGACTGCCCAACGAGTTGCTGCAGGCCATGGATCAGATCGTCCGCATCCCTATATACGGGCGGGCTGAATCCCTCAACTTGGCCACCTCGGCTGCGGTGCTGCTCTACGCCATAGCCATGTCGAGTCGTATTGAAAGAATGTGAAGGCGTCAACGACCGGGATTTCCGCTGATTTGCGGCCCGGATACGGCATTGGCAACAGTGGAAAGGTCCATGGTGGCACAGGAAGAATTCGACCCCGCGGCGATGACCGACGAGGTCAACGAGGGCATCGGCAGGATTCGCGAGGCCTCTGATCTGGAGGAGCTCAAGGCGATCAAGGCCCGGTATGCGGGGACAGGTTCAGCCCTGGCCGGATCCGGTCGGATTATCGGTACGTTGCCAGCGGATCAGAAGAAGACCGCCGGCCGCCTAGCTGGCAAGCTCAAGGCTGACTTTGGCCGCGCCTACGGGCTCAAGGAGCGGCAGCTGCGCCAGGAGGAGGAATCCCGCCGTCTGGCTGCCGAGCAGGTGGATATGACCCTGCCGGTCAACCGCCATCCGCAGGGTGCCCGGCATCCACTGTCCAAGCTCATGGAGGACGTGGAGGACTTCTTCGTCTCCATGGGTTGGAGCATCGCCCAGGGCCCCGAGCTGGAAGCCGAGTGGTACAACTTCGATGCCCTTAACTTCGGCCCTGACCATCCTGCCCGCCAGATGCAGGATACCTTCTATGTCAAGGGCAGCCAGGCCAGGGACGCCGCCGGTTTCGTCGGCTCCAACATGGTTATGCGCACCCATACTTCGCCCGACCAGGCCCGTTCTCTGATAACCCGCGGCGTGCCGCTCTATGTGGCTTGCACGGGCAGGGTCTTCCGCACCGACGAACTGGATGCCACCCACACCCCGGTCTTTCACCAGTGCGAGGCCATCGCCGTCGACGAGCACCTGACCATGGCCGACCTCAAGGGCACCCTGGACAAGCTCGCCGTTGCCATGTTCGGTCCCGAGGCCCGGACCAGACTGCGTCCCTCATACTTCCCCTTCACCGAGCCCAGCGCCGAGATGGACCTCTGGTTCCCCGACAAGAAGGGCGGCCCTGGATGGATCGAATGGGGAGGCTGCGGCATGGTCAATCCCAACGTTCTGAGGTCGGCCGGCGTGGATCCGCAGCGTTATTCAGGCTTCGCCTTCGGCGTGGGCATGGAGCGCACCCTGCTCCTGCGCCATGACATCAACGATATGCACGACCTGGTCGAAGGTGACGTGCGGTTCAGCCAGCAGTTCGAGATGGGGGAGTGACCGTCAGATGCCAATGGTAGATATCGACTGGCTCAAGGAGCATGTGCAGGTCCCTGAGGGTCTGACCTATGAACAGCTGGCCAAGGACTTGGTTCGGGTCGGTCTGGAGGAGGAGGACATTCATGAGTCCACGGTGACCGGTCCTATCGTGGTCGGCTATGTGGTGGATGCTGAGCCTGAACCTCAGAAGAACGGCAAGACCATCAACTGGTGCCATGTGGATGTGGGCGAGCAGTACAACGCTGTGGACGACCAGGGTCACAAGGTGCCTAGGGGCATAGTCTGCGGGGCCCCAAACATGGCTGCAGGCGAAAAGGTGGTGGTGACCCTGCCAGGGGCCGTCCTGCCTGGGGACTTCCGTATCGAACCGCGCAAGACCTATGGCCACATCTCGGACGGCATGTGCGCCTCAGAGCGTGAGCTGGGGCTGGGCTCGGACCATCAGGGCATCATCCTGCTGCGCAATTACGGGTTCACCCCCGAGCAGTACGAGCAGCTCAAGCCAGGTGACGATGCCATAGCTCTGCTCCATATGAACAGGCCTGTTCTTGAGATCAACATCACACCCGACCGCGGCTATGCCTTCTCCTACCGGGGGGTTGCCAGGGAATACCACCACTCCACGGGTGCTGAGTACACGGATCCGGTGATTGAGCTGAACAAGACAGTGCCGGCCCCCGCAGCTCAGGAGGATCAGGCTCCGCTGGCCGTGCACATTCAGGACGAGAACCCTATTCACGGTCAGCCAGGCTGTGATCGGTACTACCTGCGTGCCTTGACCGGGTGTGACCCCAAGGCGGCCACTCCCAGCTGGATGCGTCGGCGGTTGGTACGTGCCGGCATGCGCTCCATCAGTCTGCCGGTGGACATCACCAACTATGTCATGCTGGATCTGGGCCAGCCCCTGCACGCCTATGATCTGGACAAGCTCAGCGGGCCCATCGTAGTCCGTAGGGCCAGGCAGGGTGAGCACCTGACCACTCTGGATGGCAAGGATCGCGAGCTCAGCACCGAGGATCTGCTCATTACCGACTCGCCCGAGGGGCAAGAGGGATCCCGTATCTTGGGTCTGGCCGGAGTCATGGGCGGTCTGTATGGAGAGGTGACCGATCAGACGCGGAACATTCTGATTGAGTCCGCCCACTTCGACCAGGTGACCATCGCCAGGACCGCACGTCGCCACAAGCTGCCATCCGAGGCTTCCAAGCGCTTTGAGCGCGGGGTCGATCCACAGATGCAGCCGGCTGCCGCGGCTATGGCCGCTGACCTGCTGCATCGCCTTGCCGGTGGCCAGGACCTGGATGCTCCGCTGGATATGAACCAGACCAAGCCCATGTCAGTCATCGACTTTGCTGTCAGCGAGGTGGCCAGGCTGACTGGACTGGATGTGGAACCCCAGCGCATTGTGGCCATTCTGCGCGACATAGGCTGCACGGTCCAAGGCGATCCTCAGGACCGGCTGTCGGTGACTCCGCCAACCTGGAGGCCCGACCTGGGCGAGGGCTGCGACCTGGTCGAAGAGGTGGCCCGCCTGGTGGGCTACGACCGTATCCCCGTCACCGTGCCATCACCCAAGGTTTCCGGAGCAATTGGTCTGACCGATCGTCAGCAGCGTCGCCGTTGGGTGGCTGACACCCTGGCCGAGTATGGGCTGACCGAGGTTCTGGACTATCCATTTGTCGGTGACAATGATTTCAAGGCCTTCGGCATGGATCCTGATGAGGTCCATATCAACAGCGTGGAGCTGGCCAACCCCATGGCCGCTGACAGGCCCTATCTGAGGCAGAGCCTGCTATTGCCGCTGGCCAACACCGTGGAGCGCAACCTGCGACGTGGCAACACTGATGTGCGTCTCTTCGAGATTGGTTATGTCTTCCGTCGCGATCCCAAGGCTCCTGCGGTGCCTACACTTCCGGGCGGCGTGCGGCCCAGCGACGAGGATTTGGCCCGCCTGGACCAGGGTCTGCCAGAGCAACGGCTGCATGTGGCGGCCTTGCTGACCGGCCGGGCCCAGGAAGACGGCTGGCTTAAGGACAGCAGGGACGTGGACTGGACTGATGCAGTCGAATCGGCTCGCCGGGTTTTGGACAGGCTGGGTGCCGATTATCGGCTGGAGCAGCCCTCAGCCGAGCAGGTGCCTGACCAGTGGCATCCGGGCCGTACCGCCAGGCTGGTCCTGGGTGACGGCACGCTTGTCGGCATGGTGGGCGAGCTGCATCCTCGGGTTGATCAGGCTCTGGGTTTCCCTGCCCATTCTGCCGCTTTCGAGCTGAGCCTGGACATGGTGCTGGACCACCTGGACTACACACCCCTGCAGGCCAAGCCGGTCTCGACCTTCCCGCCGGTCCGTCAGGATCTGGCCTTCACTGTGCCGGACACGGTCTCGGCAGCCGATCTGACTTCCGCCATCAGAGAAGCGGCGGGGTCTAGTCTTGAATCCATCGAGCTGTTCGACGTTTTCACTGGCGATCAGATCGGTGAGCATGCAAAATCACTGGCCTTCGCAGTCACCTTCCGCGCCCCGGACCGCACCTTGGCGTCCGAGGACAGCGAATCCCTGCGTCAGGCCATCGTTGACAAGACTGCGGGTCTGGGCGCCGTACTGCGCGCTTGACCGGGCATCACAAGGGGGCCGAGGGGCATGACGGATTCTCAAGAACAGGGCACAGCCGGTGGACCTGACCGCCAGGATCATGATGGAGGTGACCAGCCCTTGTACGGCGCACGCGCCGATCGTTATCCAGGGTGGAATCCGTACATATACGGTCGCCCAGACCCCGAACCTAAGGCCAAGGAATCCGATTCGTCACAAGGCAACCCCGCCAACCGGCCTATGCCCATGGCGGGGCAGCCGGCCCCAGGACGCGGCGGAAATCCCGGGAATCCTCAAGCCCGTCCCGGCGCTCCGGTCTGGCCTTCCCAGGGCATGCCCGATCTGAACGATCCCTCCCAAAATCCGGCCTACGGCCACTGGGATCCCTGCGCCATCATCGCCTTCCTTATGGCCCTCTTCTTGCCCATGCCTGTGATTCCTGCTCTGCTGGGTGGCGTTTCCATGTATCGGACCCGTCGACTGCATATGAAGGGCTATGGATTGGCCATGGCTGCCCTGATCATCAACCTGCTTTTCACGCTTGCCTGGATCTGGCTGCTGGTCAACGGCATCTCCCTGAATGATTTCTATCAGCAGATGATGCCATCGCCCTCGACGGGCGGCGGATCCGGCTCAGGTGGCGTCAGTGCCTGAAAACTCAAGGCGCTGGCTCCTTCTGGATGCGATTATGCATTTGCGTTAGCCGGAATTCATGTTTGTGCATATGCTGTCAGCCTTGGGATATAGAGATCTACGAGGGGGATGTTCAATCAGATGGGTTTGGATGTCAATATCGTCGTATTCGACGGGTTTGAACCCTTGGATGTTTTTGGCCCCTTTGAGGTTTTCATCAATACAGATGGTGCCCGAGTGCGGCTTTTCTCTCTTGACGGGCCCGGTATGAATGTCGGTGAGGGCGGTGTCAGGGTCGAAACTGTGGGGCCAGAAGATATCAATTCCCAAGGGGTTCTGCTGATACCCGGCGGGTCCGGTACTCGAACTCTGGTTGGGGACGACCAATGGACAGGGCAGCTGGCAAGCTTGGCCGCCAGGTCGCCGCAGGTAATGACGGTCTGCACAGGCTCGGCTCTCTTGGCTGCCGCTGGTGTGCTCGACGGTCGGCGTGCGACCTCAAATGACTTGGCCTTTGACTGGGTCGTCAGCACAGGGAAGCGTGTGGACTGGATCAAGGATGCGCGCTGGGTGGTCGATGGCAAGTTTCGTACATCTTCGGGTATCTCGGCCGGCATCGATATGGCCTTGGCCTTTGTAGAGGAGGCGTGCGGGTCCGAGGCTGCGGAAAAGGCCAGCATGCAAATGGAATATATCCGCAACAGAGACTCCGGTTATGACCCCTTCGCATAGTTGAAAGTGTTGCACAGCTAGAGCAGATATATAGCGACACGCCGAATTGCATAAATATGCGTTTTACTGCATGAGTATGTATGATGGTGCCCGATGAAGGGAGCACTCATGCGGCAATACACGGTGGCTGTAGCGGGAGCTTCGGGGTATGCCGGCTCGGAGATGATCCGTCTATTGGCGGCCCATCCAGCCTTTCAGGTTTGCACGGTCACCGGTCATGGCTCGGCCGGCCGGCTGTTGGGGGAGTTCTCGCCCAACCTACCGGAGTCGATAGCCTCGCTGCAGATTCAGGATACCGATCCAAAGATCTTGGCCGGCCACGATCTGGTGGTTCTGGCACTGCCTCACGGGGCTTCGGGTCCCCTGGCAGAGCAGATGGATCCGCAATCGCTGATGGTCGACCTGGGTGCTGATCACCGGCTGGAGGATCCGGACGACTGGCAAGACTACTACGGCGGACCTTTCTCAAGCCCGTGGACCTACGGGATGCCTGAGCTGCTCAATCCGGGCGGCGGTCGCCAGCGTCAGCTGCTTGGACAGACTCGGCGGATCGCTGGTCCTGGCTGCAATGTCACGGCAGTCACTCTGGCCTTCCAGCCTGCTTTGGCTGCAGGACTGGTGCAGACCGATGATCTGGTTGCTGACCTGGCGGTTGGCTACTCGGGCGCCGGACGCTCAGGCGGCAGAATGGATCTGCTGGCAGCCCAGGCCATCAATTCAGCCCATCCCTACTCGGTCGGAGGCACCCACCGGCATATCCCTGAGATTCTGCAAAATCTGCGCAAAGCCGCATCCGCGAACCCGAGCATAGGGGGTCTTGGGAAACAACCCATCCGCATGGGGCTGACCCCTATACTGGTCCCCATGTCGAGGGGGATTCTGGCAGTGGTCTCAGCCAAGCTGAGCACGCGTGGACGGAGCATGGGGTTGTCTGATGTTCGCGGAATCTGGGAAGAGGTCTATGCCGAGGAGCAGTTTGTCGATCTGCTCCCCGAGGGCAGGCTTCCCTCCACGGCCGATGTCTACGGCTCCAACCGGGCCCAGGTCCAGGTAGCTGTGGACCAGCGCGCTGACCGCCTCTACGCTTTTGCAGCCATCGACAACCTGACCCGGGGCACCGCAGGCCAGGCTCTCCAGGCCGTAAATCTGGCCTTGGGCCTACCTGAGGAGACCGGACTGACAACTATAGGAGTGGCACCATGAGCATCACCTACCCTGCAGGCTTCCGGACCGGCACCGCTATCGCCCATCGTCCGGGAGGCTCACAGCGCCGCAACCTGGCCTTGGTCGTCAACAGCGGACCCATCGACACGGCTGTGGGAGTCTTCACGCCCAACCGTTTCCGGGCCGCTCCGGTTATCTGGACCAGCAGGATCCTTGAAGAAGGCCGTGCCGGAGCCGTGGTCATCAACTCTGGTAATGCCAACGCCTGTACTGGTCCTGAGGGCCTGGACCAGGCCAGAGCCATGGCCGAGCGGACAGGAGAGAAACTAGGCCTGCCGAGCAATCGGGTCGCTGTCTGCTCCACCGGGATTATCGGTCATCTGCTCCATCTGGATTCCATATTGACTGGCATCGACCAAGCTGCCCAGGGGATGTCGTCCAGTCAGGAGGCTGGTGAAGCGGCCGCCAAGGCCATATTGACCACCGACACTTGTACCAAGACTGTGGCCGTGGACGGGTCTGGCTGGCGGCTGGGGGGCATGGTCAAGGGTTCCGGGATGATTGCCCCGCAGCTGGCCACCATGATCTGTGTAATCACCACTGACGCCATTCTGGAGCCGGAACAGGCACGTCAAGCCCTATCCGAGGCTTGCCGGCTCAGCTTCAACCGAATCGACGTGGACGGGTGTATGTCTACCAACGACACCGTCCTGCTGATGGCCTCCGGGGCCTCTGGTGTACGGCCGGACTCTGAGCAGTTCCAGGAAAAGCTCGGTCAGGCATGCACGGATCTAGCTCATCGGATCGTGGCTGACGGCGAGGGCAGCAGGCATCGGATCCGCATCCGTGTGGACGGTGCCGAGAGCGAGAATGCAGCCCTTGCCTGCGCCCGGGCGGTCTCCGGCTCCACGCTGCTCAAATGCGCTGTGGCCGGGGAAGACCCTAACTGGGGTCGAGTGGTATCTTCCCTGGGCACTGTGCCTGTTTCTACGGCGGCCTATGATCCGGCCCATGTGGATGTCAGCTTCAACGGCATCAAGGTCTGCCAAGGAGGTCGTCCCGGCCAGGACCCAGAGCTGGTCGACCTGCACGTTCCCGAGGTCCATATCGACATCGACCTTGGCCAGGGCGACAACCAAGCCACGGTATGGACCGATGATCTGACCCACGAATACGTGACCATCAATGCCGACTACCACACCTGACAGCAGGCCTGATCGGACGCAGTGCCGAGAGCCGCAGCAATCGGAAGATGGTCATAAGGAAGGGGAAGAGGATGGCGGATGACGAGCAGGATGCCGAAGCTGAAAAGGCCTTGGACGACGCCCGCAAGGCCCAGGTGCTCATCGAAGCCCTGCCATGGCTGGAGGAGTTCGCCGGCCAGCGAATCGTAGTCAAATACGGCGGCCATGCCATGGTGGACGACCATCTGCGCCAGTGCTTCGCCCAGGACATGGTCTTCCTGAGGCAGGTGGGCATGCATCCGGTGGTGGTGCACGGTGGCGGCCCGCAAATATCCCTCATGCTTCAGGCCTTGGGGATTCCATCAGTCTTTCGTGGCGGCCTGCGGGTAACCACTCCGGAGACCATGAAGGTGGTTCGCATGGTGCTGACCGGACAGGTAGGCAGGGATCTGGTCGGCGCCATCAATGCTCATGGTCCCATGGCTGTCGGCCTGTCAGGGGAGGATGCCGGCCTGTTCAGTGCGGCCCGCCGTACTGGCATGGCGGATGGCCAGCCGGTCGATCTGGGCCTGGTGGGCGAGGTCGTGGGCGTGGATGCCTCGGCCGTCGAAGACCTGATTGATGCCGGGCGGATCCCTGTCGTCTCCTCCGTGGCTCCTGACGAGCAGGATCCCACCCAGGTGCTCAACGTGAATGCCGACGCAGCCGCATCTGCTCTGGCAGTAGCTCTGGGTGCCCGGAAACTGGTCATTCTTACCGATGTAGAGGGACTGTATGCCAACTGGCCCCAAGCCGATTCCCTGGTCTCCAGCATCGGCGTGGATCAGCTCGAGGATATGTTGGAGGACATGCATGAGGGGATGCGCCCCAAGATGGAGGCCTGCCTGCAGGCTGTACGCTCCGGAGTGGGCGAGGCGCACGTCATCGACGGACGGCGACCGCATTCCATGCTCAACGAGATATTCACCCGCAACGGCATCGGCACGGTGGTCGTGCCGGGCCGGGAAATGATCATGAGGAGGAGCCATGACGAAGGCTGATGCGCCCACTGCCAAAACTGCTGAGCCCAAGAGGACTCCCGAAGGGCCGCAGAGCAGTCAATGGGCAGACCGCTATGACCGCGTCCATATGCAGGTCTTCGGACGCCCAGGCAGAGTCATGGACCATGGCCGAGGCGCCTGGATCTGGGACCTGGATGGTAACCGATATCTGGACATGATGGCCGGAATCGCGGTCAATGCCCTGGGCTACGCCCATCCTGCCTGGAACAAGGCCCTGACTGAGCAGGCCGGAAAGATGGCCCATATCAGCAACTTCTTCGCCTCCCAGCCTCAGATCGAGCTGGCCGAACGGTTGTTGGACCTGGCTCAGGCTCCGGAGGGGTCCCGCGTCTTCTTCGCCAACTCGGGAACCGAGGCCAATGAGGCGGCCATCAAGCTTGCCCGGCTGCATGGCGCTCGCATGGGCGGTCACCCTGGCCGGATCCTGGCTCTGACCCATAGTTTCCACGGCCGTAGCATGGGCTCCTTGAGCCTGACATGGAAGCCGGCCATCCGTGAGCCCTTCCAACCCCTGGTCCCGGGTATGGGCTTCCTGCCGGCAGAAGACGGCGATGCTATAGAGGAGGCCTTTGCACAGGGGGAGACCTCAGGAGAGCCGGTGGCTGCCGTCATTCTGGAGCTCATCCAGGGAGAGGCCGGGGTGCTACCACTGAATCCTGACTACGTTCGGCAGGTGCGTGAGCTCTGTAGCCGGCATGGGGCCCTGATGATTTTGGACGAAGTGCAGACCGGCATGGGCAGGACCGGTCACTGGTTTGCCTTTCAGGACCAGAGCCTGTCCGGGGGAGCCTGTCCTGATGTGCTCACCTTCGCCAAGGGGGTCGCAGGCGGATTCCCCATGGGCGGGATGATCACCTTCGGTCCTGGGCCATCAGGTCTGCTGACCCCTGGCATGCACGGATCCACCTTTGGAGGCAATCCTCTGGGATCGGCCCTGGCACTGACCACCTTGGAGACCATCCAGCGGGAGGGCCTGCTGGAACGGGCACGGCAGATGGGGGAGAGGCTGCGCGCTGGACTTACCGATTGCGGGAATCCCCTCTATAACCAGGTTAGAGGCAGGGGGCTGCTGGATGCGGTCCAGCTAAGCGCTCCTTGTGCCGGGGATCTGGCTTCCTGGGCTTTGGACCATGGGGTGATCGTCAATGCAGTGGCTCCTGATGCCTTGCGTCTGGCTCCGCCTTTGATCATTCAAGCCGACCAGATCGACCTGGCCGTGGATATCCTGTCTAAGGCTCCGGTCAGTCTCGGGAAGGGCTTGCGGCAGGATGGTCAGTGAGATCAGCCATCAATGACGTGCGTAATCATAGCGATAGGGAGGCAGAGATGAGCAACGGTTTGCGGCACATGCTGCGTGACGACGACCTCAACCACGAGGAGCAGCTGGAGGTGCTTCGACTAGGCATGGCCTTCAGGACTAATCCCTATTTATCCCAGCCTTACCATGGGCCTCAGGCCGTGGCGATCATTTTCGACAAGCCCAGCACTCGCACCAGGACAAGCTTCTGCGTGGGCGTTGCCCAGCTGGGTGGCTATCCCATGGTCATTGACAGCTCAGGCTCGCAGCTTGGCCGTGGCGAGCCTGTGGCGGACACCGCTAACGTGTTGACACGGATGACATCCACCATAGTCTGGCGCACCTTTGGGCAGGATCGGGTGGAGACCATGGCTGCCCATGCTACCGTACCCGTCATCAACGCGCTGACTGATTCTTTCCATCCCTGCCAGGTTCTGGCAGACTTCCTGACCCTGGCACAGCATCGGGGTGGGGTCGATGCCCTGGCTGGCATGACCATCGCCTACCTGGGAGACGCAGCCAACAACATGGCCAACTCCTATCTGCTGGGCGGGGCAGTGGCCGGCATGAACGTGCGGATTGCCGGCCCCCACGGCTTCCTGCCCGATCCAAGACTGGTGGATCAGGCGCGGATCCTGGCCGCTGAAAACGGCGGATCCATTCTGGTCACCACGGATCCGGTTCAGGCTGTCGAGGACGCCGACTGCGTCTTCACCGACACCTGGGTCTCCATGGGCGAGGAGGACCAGTATGAAATCCGCTCCCATCCCTTCCAGCCCTACCAGGTCAATACCGCACTTATGGCCCATGCCCGTCCGGATGCCCTCTTCCAGCACTGCCTGCCCGCCTACAGGGGTCGGGAGGTTACGTCCGAGGTTATCGACGGCCCACAGTCCGTGGTCTGGGACGAGGCTGAAAACCGGCTGCACGCCCAGAAGGCCCTGATGACCTGGCTGGTGGCCCGTTCCTGGGGTGATGAATCCCTTTTGCAAGGGGTGTGCTGATGCGTCCGACGACCAAGGTGGCCCGGCTGGATGCCATCCGCCAGGCCCTGAACCGGCATCGGGTCAATTCCCAGCAGCAACTGTCGGCCTTGCTGGCGGAGCAAGGCATCGAGGTGACCCAGGCCACCCTGAGCCGGGACCTGGACGACCTGCATGCCACCAAGCTGCGGTATGCAGACGGGAGTATGGCCTATTGGATTCCCGCCACTACCGATCAGCAGGCCATGGAGGCCGCTGCCGCCGAAGGGCCTGAGGTCGAGGGGGAGAACAAGACCGATGCTTACCTGGCTAAGATTCTGACCGGGCTGATCACCTCAGTGGCCAGGGCCCGCAACCTGCTGGTGGTCAGAACCCCGGCCGGCGCCGCCCAGTATGCAGCTTCCGCCCTGGACCGCCAGCCTATCAATGGAATCCTAGGCACCATAGCTGGGGACGACACGATTCTGATCATCGCTGCAGACGATGAATCGGCTTCATCCCGGGCCGACTGGCTGATGACCATCGTCTCCGGCCAGGAGGACCCCCGGGCCCGATGATCGCTGAAAGCACGAACTGAATATCTAAAAGTGTGAAATTAGAAGGAAAGAGGATCGCCATGACCGAAAACAATCGCATCGTGCTGGCCTACTCGGGCGGCCTGGACACCTCGGTGTCCATTCCCTACCTCAAGGAGCGCACCGGCAAGGATGTGGTGGCCGTCTCCCTGGATGTTGGGCAGGGCGGCGAGCGTCTGCAGACCATCCGCCAGCGGGCCTTGGACTGCGGGGCTGTCGAGTCCGTCGTGGTGGATGCCCGTGACGAGTTCGCCCGGGATTACTGCATGCTGGCGCTCAAGGCCAATGCCATGTACGAGGGCGTCTACCCGCTGGTATCGGCCATCTCAAGGCCGCTGATCACCAAGCATCTGGTTCAGGCGGCCCACCAGTACGGTGCCGACACCATAGCCCACGGTTGCACCGGCAAGGGCAATGACCAGGTCCGTTTCGAGGTCTCCATCATGTCCATCGACCCCTCGTTGAAGGCCATTAGCCCCATCCGTGATCTGGGATTGATGCGAGATGTGGAGATCGCCTACGCCAAGGAGCATCATCTGCCCATCGAGCAGACCGAGGAGAGCCCCTATTCCATCGACCAGAACGTCTGGGGGCGGGCCATCGAGACCGGCTACCTGGAGGATCCCTGGAATGGGCCCACCAAGGATGTCTACTCCTACACCGACGATCCTGCCTTCCCGCCGGTCGAGGATGAGGTGACCATCGACTTCGAGCAGGGCATCCCCGTGCGCATCGACGGCAGGGCTGTCACGCCTCTGGAGGCCATCGAGGAGATGAACCGGCGCGCCGGAGCCCAAGGGATCGGACGCGTGGATCTGATCGAGGACAGGTTGGTGGGCATCAAGTCCCGCGAGCTCTATGAGGCTCCTGGCGCCGTGGCCCTGATCACCGCCCACCAGGAGCTGGAGAACTGCTGCTTGGAGCGCGAACAGCACCGGATCAAGCGCGACATCGACAAGCGCTGGGGAGAGCTGGTCTACGATGCCCAGTGGTATTCGCCGGCCGTCCGCTCGCTGAACGCCTTCATCGAGGAGACCCAGCGCTATGTCTCCGGCCGCATCCGCATGGTCATGCACGGGGGACGGGCCGTGGTCACTGGTCGGCACTCCGACAGCTCCCTCTACGACTACAGCCTGGCCACCTACGAGTCCGGTGACAGCTTCGACCAGAATGCCTCCAACGGGTTCATCGCCATCTATGGCCTGGCCGACAAGGTGGCCGCCGCCCGTGATATGCGCTTCGGCAACGGCATCGCGCAGGACGGACAAGAGCAGTGAGCACCGGCGACAAGCCCATGGCTCTCTGGGGCGGGCGCTTCAGCGGAGGTCCCTCACCGGCGCTGGTCGAGCTGAGCCGGTCCACCCAGTTTGATTGGCGACTGGCCGATGACGACCTGGCCGGTTCCCGGGCCCACGCTCGGGCTCTCAACCGTGCTGGGTTGCTGGATGATGACGAACTGGCACGCATGGAGAAGGCCCTGGATGAGCTCCAGGACCAGGTGGATTCCGGCGCCTTCGCCCCTGAACCTGGCGATGAGGATGAGGCCACAGCATTGGAGCGGGGCCTGATTGACATAGCGGGGGATCAGCTGGGCGGCAAGCTGCGGGCCGGGCGCTCGCGCAACGATCAGATCGCCACCCTTATTCGGATCTGGCTGCGCCGTCACGCCCGGGTGCTGGCCAAGGATCTGCTGCGCACGGCACAGGCTCTGATGGATCAGGCCCGTGCGGCGGGTACCACAGTCATGCCTGGCCGCACACACATGCAGCACGCTCAGCCTGTCCTGCTGTCCCACCAGCTCATGGCCCATGTCTGGCCTCTCATCCGTGACCTGGAACGCCTGAGGGACTGGGACCAGCGTGCCGATGCCAGTCCATATGGATCCGGCGCACTCGCCGGCACCACCCTGGGTCTGGACCCACTGCCAGTGGCACGGGATTTGGGCTTTAGCCGAGTCTGTGCCAACTCCATCGATGGGACTGCAGCAAGGGATGTGGTGGCCGAGTTCGCCTTTGTCGCTGCCATGATCGGCGTGGATCTGTCCAGGTTGGCCGAGGAGATCATCATCTGGAACACCCAGGAGTTCGCCTTTGTCCGCCTGGACGACGGCTACTCGACCGGGTCCTCCATCATGCCTCAAAAGAAGAATCCGGACGTGGCTGAGCTGGCTCGCGGCAAGGCCGGTCGGCTGGTCGGGGATCTGGCTGGCCTGCTGACCACTCTCAAGGGGCTGCCGACAGCTTATGCGCGCGACCTGCAGGAGGACAAGGAGGCGGTCTTCGACCAGGTGGACACCCTGGAGGTCCTGCTGCCCGCCTTTGCCGGCATGGTCGCTACTTTGAGCTTCAACAAGGATCGCCTGGAGGAGCAAGCCCCCACAGGATTTGCTCTGGCCACCGACCTGGCCGAGTGGCTGGTCAGACAGGGGGTGCCCTTCCGGCATGCCCACGAACTCTCTGGGGCCTGCGTCAAGCTGGCCGAGGGTCGTGGTTGCGAGCTGGCTGACTTGGATGATGACGATTTCGTCAGGGTCTTCGCTGATTGGGTACCTGCCGATCAAGCCCCAGAGGTCCGTTCAGTCCTGACCGCCGGGGGAGCCGTGCGTGCTCGCCAGGGCCAGGGGGGCACTGCACCGGAGAGGGTAAAGGAGCAGATGGATCAGGCTGCACATGCGTTGGAGGAGCTGAAGACCTTCGCTGACTCGCAGTCTGATGGGCCTGCCTATCATCCGCCCAGGTGAGCTTTCTGGTTTCCGCCAGGCCGGTGTCCGCGTTAAAATTCCGAACGGCAATTCCCCAAGAGGGACGGCAAACGGCGAAAGGCGGCGGGTACATGAATCCGGTGGCACTGGTCCAGGCTTGGTGGGCCAAGGAGCACATCACTCTAGCAACAGAGCCGCCCGGCTCACGCCGAGGACTGTGTTCACCTCCGGACCAAGGCCGTGACCTGGAGCCGCTGACCATGCTGGTGGTGGGCGACTCCATGGCGGTCGGCTGCGGGGTAAAGGACCAGAGTCAGGGCTTCGTCCCTGACATAGCATCATGCCTGGCCACTCGGCTGGTGCGTCCGGTCTCCTGGTCGACCCAGGGTCGGCTGGGGGCCACCATCCGCAGGGTCCGCTACCGGTTCCTGCCCGCCTTGCAGGACTATCCTGATCTGCTGGTCCTGTGTGCAGGTTCCAATGACATCATGGCCAACCGCACCGATGAGCAGTGGCGGGATGACCTGGCAGCCAGCATCGAGCTGGCTAAAGACAAGGGCCGCCAGGTGCTGGTCCTCAGCTCCGGTCAGCTCTATCGGGATCCTGCCCTGGGCCGGGCGCTTAGGGTCGAGGTGGAGCGTCGGATAGCCCGCCAGACGCAGACCAGCCGTCGGGTCTGTCAAGAGGCTTCGGTGCCCTTCGTGGATGCTACCCGCGACGATGTCGGCACTGACCGACCCGACTTCTGGGGCATCGATCACTTCCATCCGGGGATAGAAGGTTACCGGCGCATGGCTGCCTGTGTGGTCGACCATATTCCCCAAGACTTAATTGATCAGTTGTCCGTGAATGCGCATTCCTGATTTGAATGCAACGATTGCTCTGAGAAGTTCCCGCTGGTCGTTCTGCCTTAGCGAGACGGTTAGCGGTCAATAGTCAATCAACAGCGGCTGATTGGCAATGAATAATCAGTCCGGCTTGGTCAGGCCTTGTTTGCGGCGGTCTGCGGGTCTGCCGTGTCGGTATCTGTTGCAAGAATAGTAGGGTTTAGCATACATTCATCAAATATTCGATAGGGAGTAGCCTCTCATGTCGCAGGTCACCGATTTCAGGCAGGCGGGTTTCGACTCGCTTTTCGACGAACTCAAGTGGCGCGGTCTCATTGCCCAGTGCACGGACGAGTCCGAGCTCAGAAAGGTGCTGGCCGATCCCTCGGTGACCTATTATTGCGGATTTGACCCCACGGCCCCATCATTGCACGTGGGCAATCTGGTCCAGCTGCTCAACATGCGCCACCTGCAGGCGGCCGGTCTGCATCCCATCGCCGTTGTGGGCGGGGCCACTGGGCTGATTGGCGACCCTCGTCAGTCGGGGGAGCGCACCCTGAATCCCAAGCAGACCGTGGCCGAGTGGACCGAGCGCCTTCGTGGGCAAATCGGTCGCTTCCTGGATACCGAGGGAGACAACCCCGTCCGGTTCGTCAACAACTACGAGTGGACCGGCTCCATGAGCACCATCGACTTCCTGCGCGATGTGGGCAAGAACTTCCGCATGGGCACCATGCTGGCCAAGGACACGGTGGCCCGCCGTCTGGACTCCGACGAAGGCATCTCCTTTACTGAGTTCAGCTATCAAGTGCTCCAGGGCAACGATTTTCTGGAGCTCTTTGACCGCTACGGATGCAGTCTGCAGCTTGGCGGCAGCGACCAGTGGGGGAATCTGACCAGCGGTCTGGATTTGATTCGCAAGGTGCGCAATGCATCTGTCAATGTTATGACCAGCCCGTTAATCACCGACTCCCAGGGCAAAAAGTTTGGCAAGTCGGAGGGCAATGCAGTCTGGCTGGATCCCACCATGTTCAGCCCCTACCGCTTCTACCAGTTCTGGTTCAACCAGCCTGACGACCAGGTGGTCAAGCTGCTGAAGACCTTCACCTTCCTGCCCAAGGCCGAGATTGAGCGTCTGGAGGAGAAGACCGCCCAGGATCCGGGCGCTCGCGAGGCCCAGAAGGTCCTGGCCTGGCAGGTGACCTCCTATGTGCACGGCGAGCATGCCGCTCAGGGGGCCATTGATGCCTCTGGTGCCCTCTTCGGTCGTGGCAAGACCCTGGAGGAGCTGGACGAGGATGTGCTGGATTCTGCTCTGGACGGGCTCAAGGTCGATGATGGTCAAGGCGGGCGAGCCCTGCCCGCAGCCAGCGAGGGCCAGCGTCTGGTGGAGGCCGGGGTTGCGGCCGGACTCTTCCGTTCAGTCTCCGAGGCTCGTAAGACTGTGGCATCGGGTGGTTTCTACCTGAATAACCAGCGGATCGAGGATCCGGATCAGGTATTGGGGAACAAAGACTTTCTGCATGGGCGCTTCGCCCTGGTTCGCAGAGGAAAGAAGGCCCTGGGCGCACTTGAGCGTCGGGCCGGCAAGTAGGAACGTAGGAATTAAGGACACTGATGGCAGAAGAACACAATCATTCCCGGGGCGATCGCGGACGGGGCCGGGGCGGTTCGCGTCCGGGCGGATTCCGGTCGGGCGGTCGTCGCTCTTCGGGCTTCCACAAGGGCGGTTCGCACTCGGGCGGATACCGCTCTGGCGGCTATCGTTCGGGGGGTCACCGTTCCGGCAACTTCCACAACCATGACGGCGAGGGCGGCGAAGAGCGCCGTTCCGAGAACAAGAATGACCAGCGGCCCTTCCGCGGGCGCGGTCACGACCGGTTCGAGCGCGACAATCGCGGATACAGACATGACCGTCAGGATGGTCACGGCGGCTTCCACAGGGATTCCGACCGTGACCGCCACGGCCGTCGGCAGGATGGCGACCGTCCACGTCGCGACTTCCATGCCAACGGGAATGGCGGATATGGGCATCGTGATCGTGACAACAACCGCGGTCGGTCGGGGTATGGCTACCAGCGGCATGACCGTGACCGTGATCGTAGCCAGGGTTTCCACGGGGACCGCCGTCGGGATGACGACCGGAGGTTTGATCGTCGGCAGGATGAGCGGTCCGGTGGGGATCGCCCCTGGAACAACCGCTCCCGTGATGACCGTCCACGCCAGGACCGTTCACATGGGGATCGTCCCTACGGTAACCACTCCTATGGCGATCGTTCCCGTGATGATCATCGTCAAGGGGGCTATCGGGGCGACCGTTCCCGTGGTGACAGGTATCAGGGCCAGCATGGCCGTGATGACCGTCGTCGTGACGCTTATCGCCATGACGACCGCCGCGGGGCCTATCAGCGTGACCGCCAGAATGGCTATGACCGTGGTCGCCGCAACTCTGACGGGACCATCTCCTACCCCTCGCAGAACCCCTACACTGATCGTCGGCCTGGCGAGCCCAAGATGCCCAAGGGCCTGGAATGGTCCATGCTCTCCAAGGATGATCGCCTGCGCCTGCGCGGACTGAGCAAGGAGCACGCAGAGAACATCGGCCTGCACATCCTGGCCGCCTATGCCTTGGAAGAGACTGATCCCCAAGGTGCTCTGGCCCATGCTAAGTGGGCTGCTCGGCAGGCTTCGCGGATCGATCTTGCCCGTGAGACGTTGGCGCTGGTGGCCTACCGTCAGGGCGATTACAAGCTGGCCTTGAAGGAGTTCCGCACTGCACACCGCATGAACGGCTATTCTGATTACCTGCCTTTCATCGCCGACTGTGAACGTGGTCTGGGCAATCCTCGCAAGGCCATTGAGGAGGCTACCTCCGAGGAGGGCAGCCAGCTGCAGGGCGAGTCCAAGGCGGAGATGTTCTTGGTTTATGCCGGAGCACTGGGCGATTTGGGCTTGTGGGATAAAGCCATCGAGACTGTTCAGGCCCTGGCCAAGGCCCGCGGGCTCAGCGGTGACTATCGGATGCGTGCCGTGCAGGCCGAGCAGAACTTCCTTGAACAGGCTGGTCGCAGCCAGGAGGCTCTGGAGTTGGAACCCCTACTGGATCGGCTGGAAGCGGAGTATGCCGACGAGGATGAAGACGAAGATAGCCAGAAGGACGGACAGTCCGAGGAGATCCTGATTGACTACGACCTGGAGCACCTGGATTCGGCCATGATGGAGGAGCTCTCCATTGACCCGGATGGCGGTGAGAACGACTCGGATGAGGATGAGACTGAAGATGCCGAGTCTAATGCCACTAATGCGTCTGATCAGGGTGCTGACGACAGTAAGGGTGAGGAATCTCCCGAATCGGTAGCTTCGAACGATTCAGTTGACTCAACGGATTCAGTCGACACAGATGACTCAACTGACTCGACTGGCACATCTGACGCAGTTGATTCAACTGGTTCGTCTGGCTTAGTTGGTTCATCTGAAATGTCGGAATCTGAAATGTCGGAATCATCAGATGCTGTGGAGCAATCCAAGCAAGAGCCTTCTCACCTTAATGCAGAAACTTCGGACGATGGTTCTCAAAGCAATCAAGCTGGTGACGAAACCGGCACGGCGGTTGCCGATAAATCAGTTGCTGACGATAGTGATGTGAATGTCCAGGATGCAGGATCCGATGCGGACACTACCGATGATCAAAATGAGCAGGTCAGGGATGCGCAGGTCAAGGAATCCGGTACATCTGATGAAGACAGGGCTGAATAGTGACAGTCTTTCTCAAAGGGACTGATGACGCTCCGGCAAAGACCTACCGTCTGGCTCTACTGGACTTGGACGGGGTGGTCTACCGGGGCGCTGACCCTGTAGAGTATGCGGCCGAGGGCATTGACCGTGCTCAGATGCTTGGCATGCGCATGGCTTACACCACCAACAATGCATCCCGGTTCCCGCATGTGGTGGCTGATCAACTGCGCGGTTTCGGTTTGACCTTGGACGATGGCCAGGTCATCACCTCTGCCGTCGTTGCGGCACGAATGCTGCGCAGACACCTGCAGGATGGCGCCAGGGTACTGGTCATTGGATCCGATCATCTACGAGATCAGATCCGCCTCAATGGGATGGTGCCTGTAGACAAGGCTGCAGATCAGCCAGAGGCCGTCATCCAGGCTTGGTATCCCGAGTTGAGTTGGCAGGACCTGGCCCAGGCTGCCTTTGCCATCGAAAACGGTGCACGTTACTTCACTACCAACAAGGATCAAACCCTGCCCCGCGAAGGTGGTATGGCACCAGGCAATGGAGCCATGCTCCAACCGGTGATTCTGGCTACTGGCAAGCAGCCGGAGGACTCGGCCGGCAAGCCGGAATCGGCCATGTATGACGAGGCTCGACAGCTGTTGGCCGATAGCCAGGAGAAGAACTTGGACGTTGACCGATGCCTGCCTGTAGGTGATCGTCTGGACACCGACATCGAGGCAGCTAACAGGGGCGGGTACGACTCCATGGTCGTCCTGACAGGCGTGGCCCGAACCCCCGCCATTCTGACTGCACCTGCCAAGTTGCGGCCGACCTATCTGGCTGAAGACCTGCGCGGCCTGACTATGCCACAACCCCAACCCAGTAAGGAAGCAGACCAGACCTGGCACTGCGGCGGTCAAACCGCAAAAGTAGATGATGACGGGCATGTCGCCCTGCGTGCTCTTGAGGGCGGCGGCGATCCCCTGTCAGATCTGGATGCTGTGCGAGCCTGTGCCTGTGCGCTCTGGGAGTACCAGGATCGCGGCGGGGACATGGACTCGCTGGATTTGCCCGCCTTCGTTGTAGGGGCATAACGGCCATGTCGGAAGATGTCAAGTCTGGACAGCTCGGAGCGAGTGGATCATCCCAGGAATCAAATCACTGCGGGCCGCATGAGCAGTCCGGCCAGACTGAGCAGCCTGTAGAGCATGAGCCTTCTAGACGGTTCTCACAGGCAGATGATGAGGATACGACTGCATCAGCACCTGAAGAGCCCATGGATAAGCAAGCCATGGCCCCTCTTTTGGAGCGTTTTCCTGATTTGGCTCAATTGGACAATCTGGACGATGCCCAACAGGTTGAGCTGCTCGGCAAGGTGCTGGCCGGGCTCCAGCAGGACCTGAACCGGGAGGGTCAGTGAACGATGAGGACACGGTCGTCAGCGCAGGGGCCGGTCATAGAAGAACCGTGGCTCTCACCCGCGATCGGCTTGACCGCATCCTGTCTGCGCAGGGGCTGACGGATTCGCGTGCCAGAGCCCAGGCTCTGATTCGTCAGGGTCGGGTTACGGTCAACGATCATCCGGCATCGAGGCCTTCTCAGAGCGTCCAGCCAGGCGATGTGATTCTTCTGGACCCGGGCGATGACTATGCTTCAAGGGGGGCGTTGAAGCTGGAGGGTGCCCTGGCGGCTTTTGCGGCGCAGGGAATGCCTGGTCCGTGTGACAGGCTTTGCCTCGATATCGGGGCTTCCACGGGCGGTTTCACTGACGTTCTGCTCAGACATGGTGCGAGGCGTGTTATCGCCCTTGATGTGGGCCACGGACAGTTGTTGGAACGGATTGCCGCTGATCCTAGGGTGATTGACATGAGCGGTGTCAACATACGCGAAGTCCAGTCGGGAGACCTGCCGTATTGCCCGGAATATGTGGTCTCGGATGTGTCCTTCATCTCGCTGACCTATGTCATTCCTGTCCTGCCTAGGTTGCTCGCGCCTGCTGCCAACTGCTTGCTGCTGGTCAAACCCCAGTTCGAGGTCGGACGTAGCCTGCTGGGCCATCATGGCATAGTGACGGACGAGGACCGCAGGCAAGAGGCCCTGGAGCGCGTCTTGGCCTGTGCACGTGAGCATGGATTTGCTGTCCGAGCTACCATGCCATCGCCCATAACCGGAGCCCATGGCAACGTTGAATATCTGCTCTGGTTGTCTTGGTCACAGTCGGCCTGAAGCCTGCGGTTTCCTGCTTCCTTCGCGACACACCAGGCTGGACAGAATCCACAATTGCGGTAGTATAAATGAGTTGTCAAAAACGAGTTCCTCGTCAAGATGACATGCGCCAGTAGCCCAACGGATTAGAGCAGCTGACTACGGATCAGCAGGTTGCAGGTTCGAATCCTGTCTGGCGCACCACACGAAAGCCCTACAGCCACAAAGGCTGCGGGGCTTTTTGCTTAGGGAATTCTCCCACAATTCGCTTTTTGTGTGACATTTGAGTGACAAAAGTCCTCGCAAAAGAAACCCCCGCTGAAGCGGGGCCGACCAGTTGCCTTATTCGAACAGGCTCCACATGCTAAATGTGGTCTTTTGGTATACCTCGTTGTGAGCGGCTTTCGTCGGGTTCCTTACCAAGCCCACGCCCTTCTTCTTGTATCAGGGCCTTATGGCTTTCTTCACTGGCTCTTCGACTTTGCCTTGGCCCATGCTGAGCTAGCGTCTGGAGCTGTGGGTACGCATGCGGCACTTTATTGGAACAGATGCTCTCATTCGTGTTTATCCGAGGGGGCCAGATACCAGGCTGTGGCGAGCACTTCAAGTATTAACTTTCCTTGTACTTTGGCACCAAGACCGATATCCGTTGGCAGGCTCTAATCTCGGGGGTACGTGGAATTCGGTAGAGTTGTTAAGCAACTCCTCGTTCCATAGTGTGCCGTCTTTTTGGATGCGCTTACATAGGTTGCTTGAACTTATGCCGAAAGAATAGTATATGCGGTTCGTGAGTTTCGGAGTTGTTGAGACTGTCAGGTTAAGCGCAATAAGGTGACCTTTTTTTACTTGAGCTTGGTAGGATTCGGTGCATTGCACGTTCAGATCGATTACAGCGACAGTCCAAGACGCCAGACCCTCGGCACTCTCGACGATGAAGTTAACTTCGTCATTTACATGGTTGAAAACATTGCCTCTACTATTTTTCTTCGGTTCTGCGAAGTATCTGCTGTTTAGTTTATTGGTTGAGTTGTAGTGCTGGTGGCTGCACCGTAGCTAACATAACCAGTGCAAGAGTCAACGCGGCTGTGCTGGCAGCGACTAGCTTCCACGGTTTATCTCTCTGTTTGCTGTGACTATCAGTAGATTATTTAGCCGTTCTGCAGAAAGGCATAGTTGATTTGGCTGCCAATTTGCATTGTGATACTAGCGGTTTGAGTAAAGTATCTGTGGGTAGTCTTGGATGATCTAGAGGGCACGTCGCGCTCATACACGATTTGATAGGAATTTTCTTGGTATATGGTTTCATCTGCGTGGTATTCGACTGACTCTAAGATCTTGAGTTCAGTTTTCTCATTGTGCTAGGTCCTCCAGGCGTAGCTCGTGCACTCCCGATTGGGTGATGTCGGCATGCTAGCAGTAGACGAATTCGTGGACGAGCTAGTAGCGTGTCAGCAGTAATTGAGTATCCGATTGATGAGGATGGTCCCGCGGGTTTTGTCGTGAAGTCATTCATGCTTTCCTATTGGAGTGTTTTGCCAATGGTTATGTTGAACCACAGGTTCAGCTTTAAATCACCATCACCGCCAAAATGTTATCAGTAAAGAGAAAATAATGCGG